>NZ_NXLO01000003.1:0-300000 GCF_003364295.1 Helicobacter sp. MIT 99-5507 | reverse complement strand
ATACTATATTCATAAAAGCTCGGAGTTGTGTTATCAAACCATTCTTTTAATATATAAAAGATGCTTTTATTACTATTTTTTTTCTCTCTTAATAATAAATCTAGATTTGCATTCATATCAAAACTATCAAAATTGAAATACACAGATCGTTTTAACATTACAAATCCAAGTTTGGAATCTACTTTGTGTAGATTTAGAGTGTATTGAAATTTATTAGGGAGTAGTGACAAAAAAGGATTGTAATTATTATGACTTATTTTACCTATATTAATTAATACGCTAATATTGTTATATGATATATTTTTTATTGAGAGAGTGATATCTGTTAGATCTATTTCTAAATTATTATAGATTCTGGCATTATTTATTTTACATGTATGTTTTATAAAGCCTCTACACTCAACATCTGATGCTATCATATCAAGAGAATATTCTTTTAGTTCATTTTGTATGGATTGCATATATGCTTCTATTGCATTTTTTTCAAGCCTTTTTGTATATTCATTTGCAATAAATACAAATACCCCACTAGCAGAGATAATAAAAAATATAATAAATACAAGTCTTTTTCTCATCTGAGCCTAAATTGTTGATTTAATAAATAAGGTAATGATAACGAAGTTATTTTTAAAGTGGGTTGATATGGGAAGATTCCCATATCAAAATTATTTTACAGGATTATCAATTTTTGTATGCACATAAGGTTTGACATTTTTATCTAACTCTAATAACTCTTTTGGAGGATTACCATTTACATTTAGATGTTCATAATATCTATCTCCTGCTTTATGACCATTCATATCGACTTTATATTTAATCTCTCCTGGATTAAATTTTTGAATATCTTCAAAAGTTGCATTACTTGGTTTGTATTCGATATTGTATTTACCAGCAATTACAGCTAGTGCACTTTGACCTTGTCTTGCCATTTCAACTGCTTGTAATAGCATTCTACTAGCTTCTCTTGGATTGTGGAATCCTGTAGAGTTTTCAGCACCAACAAAATCACCTCTCATTTGTCCTTTTCTATGAAGTTCTAATGGTTCTTTTAGGATATTGTTGATTTCTTCATCATTTTTGCCTTGTTTGCCTAATTCATCTCTTATTTTCTTAATATCCCAAATCAAGCTAACAGTAGCATATTCTGCACTTCTTAAGTCAAATGCAACAGATTTTTGAATATCTGCAACTTGATTTTTTAAATATTCTTCACTTTGATTATGGCAAGTTTTACAAGAACTATTTATATCAAATAAAGGCGAAGTAATATTGTGTTGTGTAACCTTTTTAGCACCTTTTCTGATATAAGGCATATGACAATCTGCACAGCTTACATTATTAGCAGCATGAACGCTACCACTATAAAGCTCTGTTTCTGGGTGTTGAATCTTAATCATAGGAGCTTTTGTATCTTTATGAGTCCAATCAGCTTTAAATGCTTTACCACCTTCTAAGTTCCTCACTTTGTCATAATGCTCATCAAACATTTCTATTCTAAATGGTTTACCTTTTTCCCAAGCACTCCAAGGGAATACAAGCTCTATTCCATCTACTTGTATTTCTGTAGGTTTGTTTCCATCTCTCCAAGAATCAAATTCATCATAAGTTTTTTGTGTGCCATCAAACCATTTTTTGCTTGAATCGCTTGCAATAGATTCTCCCATAACAGTTACTTTATTTCCTGTTGGTTTGAAGTAATATTCAACATGGCATTGAGCACAAACTAATGTTCTCATTTCATTTCTATCAGCTTTTATTCCTTGCACTGGATCTTTTTCATACCCACGCATTGCAAGAGAATTTATCAATCCTTGTCTTGTGATTCTTAAAGTCATATCTTGTGGATTATGGCAATCAGCACATGTTACGCCCATTCTAGTTCCACCATGAATACCACTATGATCTTTTACTCCTTCTACTTCTGGGACATTTTTAATCATAGTCCAATATTTTGTAGAGTTGAATGAAACCCACTTCTCTTCCATACTATCACCTTTTGAAGCATTTTTGTAAAGCCATGGTGACCAACCACTATGGCAGTTCATACAAGCAGTAGGCTGTCCTCCAAACGCTTTGAAACCATGAGCATTTAAGAAATCTTTATTGTTTCTTGCTGTTTTCATTTGGTCTTCTTGAATCCAAAAGTGTCCTCTTTCTTCATTTGCATCTATACTAAAAGGGTATCCTGCCCAAAGAATTGTTAATTGTGGATATCTAATCAGCTTACTATATGCTAAATTCCCACCAAAATTTGTTGAATGTGGCTGCTCTTTTTCAACTTTTAAATACATATCAAGATATTCTGGATAGTTTTTTCCCCAATAATCAAATGTAGGATTGTCGTCACTTAGCTCTACAAAGCTTTTTGGTGCAAGAGACATTGTTTCATTTTTCTTAGTGCTAATATTTATTAGTAATGCTACAATCGCAACACCTATAATAATTGCTATTGTAAGCACTATTGGCATTACTAATGATTTTTGTTTAGACATAATTTTCCTCCCGTATTAAGTTAAAAGATTAAAAGTTTCTTAGATGTCCAACATTTTTGTGACACGATACGCAACTTAATGAATTATCATAATTATGAATTTTCTTTGTAGTAGGATTCACTACATTGCTTGCTATCTCTGAATGACAACGAATGCAATTATTTTGTACATCAATTTTACTTTTTTGTGTTGCACTAAGCACCGTTGGTAAATCTTTGAATGTAAATGCATACGCATGACCTATACCACTTTGTGCTTTTGTCATCCATTTTGATATGAATTCATTCGGTATATGACAATCATTGCATGTAGCGTGTTCTCTATGGCTTCCATTTCTCCAATCTTCATATACTTCATTCATAACATGGCAATTATTACATGCTTCACTTTTGTTACTAAAGTATGAGAATCCTTCTGCATAATAAAATGTATATGCCCCTATCACGATAACGAAAGTAACTGCTATTATAGTCGCTATAGTAATAATGGAAAATTTCTTTTTATTTTGATTGTTCTCCAAAATCTCCCCCATGTATTAAATTATAAGAATAAAATACTTTATAATGATACTTTTAATATGATTTAGATTCTTGACTATAATCAAATTTGTGAAAAATAATGTAGAAATTATCAAGAAAATGTTTATATTTGATTAATGATGATATTTCTTTTATATCATCATGCTGTCATCTTTTTTACCACCAAAATTTGTAATCAATCCTTGAGTTAATCTCATTCCATATAATATTACAATCCAAGAACAATAAATCCAAAGTATAAAAAACATCAATATAGAAAAAGAACCATATATCGTTGTGTAGGCTTTATTAAAAAATACATAATATACAAATATCCATTTTAATAAACTCCATACAACCATAGTGATAAATGATGATAACATTAGTGAAAAAAGTGGCAATGGTTTATTTGCTAGAATCTTAAATAATATAAAAAATATTACCCATATTGATATATATGGCAATAAATTAAATAGATTTAATAAATTCATATCTTTTATTAATGTCTGCACTTCTAAACTAAAATAAAGAGAAGATCCCATTCCAAGTGGAAATAATGTTATTAATGCCCAATATACAATAATTGCATCAAAAAAAGTCCTTTTTTTGGATTCAAATAATTTTGATGATATATTTTCTAGATTCCTAAAAAATAGTATTGATGCGATAAATACATATACAAAAGCACTCATTCCAAGTGTTTTTGAGTTTTCCATAAATTGATCTAGGTGTGATGCTATTACATCTGTATTTGTTGGAGATATATTTGATAGAATCATATCTTTTATGTATTTTACTTCATTTTGAAAATTTGGTATTGAAAGCAGTATCGATAGTATAATAATAATCAAAGGCACTATAGCAGATAGTGAGTATAATGATAATGAAGCAGCATAAGTTTCTACATTATTAAAAAAGCTTAATAATTCAATTATTCTTTCTTTTATACCTATATAAGCTTTTTTAATTGTTTTAGATATTTGTTTTATTCGTCCTAATGCATTTTTAATGCTATTTGTCATCTCTTATCCTTTGATAATTTGAAATAGTATTATATATAGATTCTAGTGTTTGGCTAGAATCATGGGTTATTTTTGAAATATTTTTTAGGATTTTATCGATTACAGCTGTATTAAGTGCAATAATTCTATTTAATTTAATGGGGCTAAATAAGGGTCTCAACCAGCATTATAAGTAATAAGTTTAGAAACTGTAGTAGGTATTATTCTATCTTTTACCACCTATAAAAGCTAAATGTGCTAGTTAAACTTAAGTTTTATTTAGCAATGTCACCTTTTAGATAGACTACACTTTTTTTGTTTGGGACTATAACACATTGAAAAGTGCTCTTGTTATCGTGATTTTCTTTATAGGCATAGCCTGTGAGATTGACTACTTTTGTGCCACCTTCTTTTAATGCTCTTTTTTGAAATCTTAGCAATGCTTTAAATAATGCCTCATTGCATGCTTCTTGATTACTCCTATTATCTATTTTTGCTGCCTGTTTGGTTTTTGCTCCTTTGACAATAATATCATTGTCATATACGGAATCTGTGCTAAATTCAAAACTTATATTTTGATCAAGTTTCTTAAATAGCTCGCTTTGCATAGCATCTTCTATACTAAAATACTCCATTGGATATTCTTCAGCTAATATGCTACTTGTTAAAAGAGCTATAAGCCCTAAACCTATAATTTGTTTCATTATATTTTCCTTTTTGAAGTAAATTTTTAAACTCAAATAGAGTTAAGAAAGTTTATTTGTTGTTTTTTATCAATGTTGCGATATTTGTTGCAATCATACTATGCCCAGCTTCATTTGGGTGTATTTGATCAACTTTTAGAGTGCGATCCTTTAAAATTTCTACCATACTTTTAGATTCTACGAGTATATTATATTTTTTTGAAATATTATTGTATATTGGTGATACATTTCCTAGTATGCTACCACTAACACTACTTGGGATTCCAAGTAATACAATGCAATTTGTATATTTTTTTGAATTTTCTACAATTTTATCAATATTAGATTCTGTTATATTTCTATCTATATTTCTTAAAAAATCATTACCACCAATTGATATAAATATTGCAGCAATATTATCTATGCTACTTAGTGTTTTATCTATTCGCATTAATAATCCAGCACTTGTCTCGCCATTTATTCCCATTTTGATTGGATTTTTATTTAATAGCTTTGCACTTTTTATAGCAAAACTATCATTACTATTTACTCCAAAACCATTTGCGATACTATCACCTATGGTTATTATATTTTCACCTTTTAATTGGCATATATGATTATTTGTATTGCCTTTATTTATGTAGATTACAGCCATAATAATTATGGCAAAAATAACTAAATATTTCATCTATGTTACTTTTAGCAAATAACTTTTATAATAAAATATTTAGCATTCAATTAATCTCTTTGATTTCTTAGAAAAGAAGGAGTTTCTAAATCCCCTTCAAATAGACTTTCATTTGATCCACTTACTCTTCGCAATCTAATACTTTGTGGTGTTGCATTTTTAATATTTACAGAATTATTGTTTTCATTTGGTTCTTTTACTACTACTTCTTTTTCAAATCCTGTTACAACTAGAGTGGCTTTTATTTGGTCATCTTGTATTTCATTATTAAATGAGTAAGCAAATTTAAAGATTCCATTTGGATCTAACTTATGCTGTATTAATTCATTTGCATTAGGTATAGCATATATTGGATAATTTTCATTTATTTCATAATATAAAATAGCGCCTTTACAGCCTTTTATATCGATATTATCTAGCAATGGAGATTCTAAAGCTTCTTTAACCGCTTCTATTGCAGAATCTTCACCTGTCTTATTGCCTACACCAATTAATGCCAATCCTTTATGCTGCATAACTCTTTCCAAGTCAGCATAATCTGCATTTATACCACCACCACTACTATTTAAAATAATCGATGATACTCCATTTAATGCTTGTGCTAGTATATTATCAACAAGTTTGAATGCATCTCTCATTCCTAATTTTTTATCTACTGTAGCAAGTAGCTTTTCATTTGGAACTACAATAATTGCATCTACAAATTCTTTTAATTCTCTTATGCCTTTTTCTGCTACCTCTTCTTTTCTTTCCCCCTCAAACTTAAATGGTTTTGTAACCACTGCTATTGTAAGTGCCCCGATATCTTTCGCAGCTTTTGCTACTACGGGTGATGCACCAGTTCCTGTTCCGCCACCAAGACCTGTAGCAATAAATACAATATTTGAATCTTTGATTATATCTTTGATTTGTTCATAGCTTTCTTCAGCACTTTTTTGCCCAATTGAAGGATCCATTCCAGCACCAAATCCTCTAGTAATCTTTTCTCCAATAAGCAGTTTTACATGAGATTCTGTTTTATCTAAATGCTGTTTATCTGTATTGATGGCTACTAGGTTTATAGTATTATAAACACCATGGATACTTAAGTGATTTATCGCGTTACTTCCACCGCCACCTACACCAATAGCAGTAATTTTTACTTCATTTAGTTGAGATAGTTCTTCTATATTTATATCCATCAAATACCCCTCTTTTAAAATAAATTTTTTAACCATTCTACAATTTTTTCTGTAGCTGTATTTTTCTTTAGTTTTATATCAATTTTTTCTTTTTCTACTTTAGTTTCTTCATCTTTTATGATTTTTAAATCGCTTAAATCATTACTATCCTTTGGATCGTATGATTTTGAACTATCTGTAGTTTTACTTTGATTGCTATATCTTAGTTTTTTATTTGCATCTAGTTCATAATTAGTATATTTACCAGAACCATATAATATCAATCCTATAGCGGTTGAATATGATGGATCTAGTATATCAAATGAGCCATTTATGTCTTTAGGGCTTGCGATTCTAACAGGTAATCCTTTGAATATATTCAAAGCTATTTCTGCTAGACCTTTCATGCTAGCCATTCCGCCAGTGATAACTATACCAGCACCAAGATTATTTCTTAGACCACTATGTTCTATAATCTCTTCAATGAGCATTAATGTTTCAGATACACGAGATGTAACAACACCATGCAAAGTCTCTAATTGAATACTTTTGTTTTCTGATGGAATCTCCAATACCGAATAAATATCTTCTGGTGTCAAATCATATAATGTTATATGTTTTCTTTTTAATTCTTCTGCTGTTGTTAGTGTGATATTTAGAACTGTTCCTATATCTTTTGTAATATGTGCTGAGCCAACACCTAAGGAATAATTATATCTCATAGCATTTCCATAATGTATCATAATATCACAACTGCTTGCTCCCATATCAATACAGGCTACACCTAATTCTTTTTCTTCATTTGTTAAAACTGCAATTGATGATGCATAAGCATTTAATACGACATCGCTTACTTCTATGCCAGCATTTCTTACAGCTTTTTTTAGATTCTCAAGCCCATTTTTTTGTGCGGCAATAATATGTGTAGATACATCCAATCTAGCACCATTCATGCCAAATGGATTATCAACATATTCGCCACCATCAACCTTAAATGAATAAGGAAGTGTATGCAACATTTCATAATTATTTGGTATATCTGCATTATATAAGGCTGTATTCATTGCCCTATTTATTTCTTGAATTCCTATTTCTTTATTTGAATTATTTGTTATTGCATTGCTATTTATACTTTTTGTATATGAACCAGATATTGAGATAATTGCTTGTGAGATATTAACTCCGGCAATCCTTTTTGCATCATTTACAGACTCTCTAATTGACTTACTTGCTTGTTCTATATTTGTTATTGTGCCTTTTCTTATACCTTGAGCTGGTTGAATCCCCATTCCAATGATATGTGGAACTCCATCTTTTATCTCTGCAATAAGAGAGCATATTTTTGAAGATCCTATATCAATACCAAGAATTACTTTTTCCAAAATCACGAATCCTTTTTAAGATTGTTTATTATTTTATATTCTTTAGATAAAAAATCAAGTATTGCGCGTTCCATTAGATTGTATTTAATATTTTTAAATACTTCCAATTCCTTATTATCAATTTTTTTATTGACAATTCTTTGTTCTGTAATCTTATATAAAATCGCTTTATTTGGTAATAATAAATACCCATTTCTAGAATCTGAAGTAAATATTTTATTTAATAATTGTTGCACTTCAAATTCATTTAGATTCTTTATTTGTCTTGTTTTGTCGATAGATATAAAACCTATATCTTGACCTTTAAATACATTTAGTTTAGATTCTGCTTCTTTTTTGATTGCATCTTGTTTTGCTGTTTTTTCATAATCTAATTTTAATATGTTTTTTACTTCATCAAAACTTTTTGTTTGCTGTGGAAGTTTTTTTAGAATCTTAATTGTTACAAACTTATCACCATTAAACATAGGTTTTATAATATCACCTTCTTTTGCAGTATTTAATGCATTTAGTATTTCATTATTTATATCTACTTCGCTAATGGTTATCTTATCGCCATTTATTTTATTTGCTTTAAAATCATTATATGTTTTTAAAGCATCTTTTTGTGCTTCCCTTTTTTGATAATCTTTTTTTACCTCATCTTTAATATTATTAAAGTCTAATATTTCACCATCTTTTGTATAATTTGATTTATTTACATCATAATAAGCAACTAACTCACTTTCTACTATTTCTTTATTTTCTATTTTAGTTTCTATTATTTCTACTTCAAATTCTCTATCCTTTTTATAATTATCTTTATTTTCATTGTAATATTTTTGTAAATCATCATTTGTAATATTTAATCTTACATTATTAATGATTTCAATAGAGATTCTATCTTCTAATCGATTTGGCAATGTGAATAATTCTTGTTCTAGTGGAGTTAGCATACTAGGAAGTGAATCGATTATTTTTTTTATAAATAAATCTTTTTTTATTAGATTCTCAAAGTCCGCAGCCCTCATTCTGCTTTGGCGTAAAAATTCTTCATATCTTTCTCTTGAGAATTTTCCATTTTCTTTAAAAATATCAAAGCTTTGCAATTCTATTGCTATGTCTTCATTGCTTATTCTAATACCAGAATCTATAGCAAAATTTTCTAACAATGCCCTATCTATAAGTATCTGTAATGCTTCATTTTCAAGCCCCATCTTTTTTGCTTGCTCTTCATCTAGATTTTGATTTAAGACTTTTTGATATTGTTCATTGTATCTATTATATATATCTTGATATTGTCTTTGAAAATCATTAATACTGATATCTATATTTCCAACCTTTGCTACATTAGAGGCTGATGAAGAGAAATTATAAGCACCCCAACCAACCATAGTAGCAGCGATGAATGCAATACTGCTTATCCATACGGTTACAATAAGGTATTTTTTGTGCTTTTGCATCCAAGTAATCATAAATTTTACCTAAGTTCCTAAACTAAAATTTGACTATAAAGCATAATCTTTTGCAATAATTAAAAATATGCCATTCTAGCACAAAAGAGTCTAATTTGCTAGATTTATTATCAAAATATAAGCAAAGATACAAAAGATTTTAATCATTGCATAGTAGAATCTGTATATTTTTTATTTCGATTTGGACATAATAACTAGATATTTTCTTAAAATACTTTAAGAAAATATTTTATACAATCTAAAAATTCTTTCATACATAACTTAATTTGTGATTTATGAGATTTTGAAGGTAGAAAATGCAACAACAATATATTAATGCACAAAACAAAAAGAGTAGAGTTTTAGTCAAATTCTCTGGAGAAGCATTAGCTGGTGGCAATGGTTTTGGTGTAGATATCAAAATATTGCAATATATTGCACAAGAAATAAAATTATTGGCTCAAAATGATATTGAGATTTGCATAGTAATTGGCGGTGGAAATATCATTAGAGGCGTGAGTGCTAGTGAAGGTGGTATCATAAGAAGGACTAGCGGGGATTATATGGGAATGCTTGCAACTGTGATTAATGCTGTTGCAATGCAAGAAGCATTAGAGCATTGCGGTGTTGATGTTAGAGTGCAAAGTGCAATTGAGATTCAAGAAATATGTGAGACTTATATCCATAGAAGGGCTATTAGGCATATTCAAAAAGGTAGAGTAGTGATATTTGCAGCTGGAACTGGAAATCCATTTTTTACAACCGATACAGCAGCGACACTAAGGGCTATTGAAATTGAAGCTGATGTAATAGTAAAGGCTACAAAAGTAGATGGAATCTACAATAAAGATCCAAATAAATTTGATGATGCAGTGAGATTTGATTCTCTATCTTATGATCAGGCATTAAAAGATGATATTAAAGTTATGGATGACACCTCAATAGCATTAGCAAAAGATAATAGATTGCCAATTATTGTTTGCAATATGTTTAAACCGGGTAACTTACTCGACATCATTAAGTATAATAGAGGCATTTATTCAATTGTAAAATAAAAGGAGCATGGATTATGGATAGAATCGAAGATGTATTAGAAAAAGCATTAGAAAAAGTTGATAATGATAGATATAAATTATCTTGCTTTGTATTTAGCAGAGTAAAGGAATTGGGCAATGGTGCAACTCCACTTGTTAATATGGATGTAACTAGATATAAATTAACAGATATAGCATTAAAAGAGATTGCAGAAGGTAAGATCTTTCTAGATAGAATAGATAATGTAGAGTAGATGTTGTTTTTAAGGTTATGAATCTATTTTCATCATTTTATGATATTGATACTATTGAAAAGGCTACGGATAGATTAGAAAATATTTTATTTTATTCTATGTCCCCAAAAATTAGAAGTGCATTAAATTTTTGTGTAGTCGCCCATAATGGACAAGTTAGAAAAAGTGGAATCCCATATGCAATACATCCAATATTAGTTTCTTGCATTGTCGCATACTATGGTGGTGAAGAATCCATGATATGTGCAGCATTGTTGCATGATGTCGTAGAAGATACTGATTATAATATTGATTGGGTGAGAGATGAATTTGGCGATGATGTAGCTTCTCTTGTAGATAGTCTTACAAAAATAGTTGATATTAGGAAAGAAGAATTTCCATCTGATACAAATGAAAAGCTAGCATCTTCTGCTTTGTCATTTAGAAAAATGTTAGTGGCATCTATTAAAGATGTGAGAGCATTGGTGATAAAAATAAGCGATAGATTGCATAATATGCTTACACTTGATGTCTTGCCTGAACACAAGCAAAGAAGAATAGCAGAAGAAACTCTTGTAGTATATGCACCTATTGCACATAGGCTTGGTATATCATCGATTAAAAATGAATTAGAAGATAGAAGTTTTTATTATATTTTTAGAGATGAATACAATAAGATAGGTGCATATTTAGACGAACATAGGCAGAATCTTATTTTAAAATTAAATAATTTTACGACAAAAATATCTTCATTACTTATGCAGGGGGGATTTTTAGATTCTGATTTTAGAATAGAAAGTCGGATTAAAAGACCATATTCTATATTTTTAAAGATACAAAAAAAAGGCGTTAGTATTGATGAAATATTAGACTTGCTTGCTATTAGAATCATCGTGAATGATGATATTGATTGCTATAAAGCATTGGGTTTGGTTCATCTTTATTTTAAACCTCTTATATCAAGATTTAAAGATTATATAGCATTACCAAAAGAAAATGGCTATCAAACGATACATACCACAGTTTTTGATGAATCTTCTATATTTGAGATTCAAATAAGAACAACTAAAATGCACCATTCAGCAGAATTTGGTGTAGCCGCACATTGGAAATATAAAAATATCGGTATGTCACCATCAACTGATTGGATATCAAATCTTCAATATCAAGATAATAATATAGAAGAATTTTATGAATTAGCAAAAAATGATCTATATAGGGAAGATATTGTTGTATTCTCACCAGCAGGTGATACATATACGCTTCCTGTTGGAGCTGTGGCACTTGATTTTGCTTATGCAGTCCATACAAAACTTGGTTCTCACGCAAAAGAAGCATATATAAATCATCAAAAAGCTTCATTGCTTACTACCTTAAAAAGTGGTGATATAGTAAGGATTATTACAGGAGAGTCTTCTGCACCAAAATGCACTTGGATTGATACTGTAAAGACTTCAAAAGCAAAAAGTGATTTAAAGATTCAGTGCTCACACAAGATAAAAGAAATTGAGCAAAAAAGTGCAATTAACATCATCTCTACGATATTTTTTGATCATAATATGAATATTGTGGAAAATTTTGTAAAAGAAAATAATCTTCTCCAGTCTATTGGAAAGGCTACAAAAGATTTGGATTTTTTAATTGATTTAAAAAATAGAATAAAAAATCAACTAAAAAATAATGTTAATTTCTTATCCAAGATAAGGCTAGATAGATTGAAAATCAAAAAACAAGAATTTGGGAATCTTATTGTTTATTCAAATCATACTATTTCAGAAACATTATTTGATTATTGTTGTCGTCCAAAGCATAATGATGAAGTCTTGGCGATAAAAAATGGCTCTAAAGTATTTATACATCATAAATTATGCGAGAGAGTATTTTTAGAAGTATCAAATGGTGCTAGAATGGTTTTTGTTCATTGGAAAGATGATGTCAATACAGCATATAAAGTGATAGTAGCACTAGAGGGAAAAAAGGGGACTTTAGCGGAGTTTTTGGGGACATTAATGAAGTATGATTGCAATGTGATTGGAGTTTCGTATAATGGATATAAAAATCAATTTATGACTAATTGCGAGATTATGTTTGAAACACCAATACATGATACAAAAATATTAAAAAACATGCTTCTTAAAAAATATAAAATTATTGATTTTTTTAATTTAAAAGATGCATATACATAGGAAAAATAATGGAAGATAAAATAAATAATGCTTTAAGAGAAATACAAAGAGGAACAAGTGAAATAATTGGTATTGACTATATTAAAGATTTAGTTAGCAATTACTTTAAACTTGGAAAACGTTTTATTATAAAAGCTGGTTTTGATCCAACTGCTCCAGATTTACATTTAGGACATAGTGTGCTTTTGCAAAAACTAGCTACATTGCAAAAATTTGGTGGAGATATTAAATTTCTAATTGGTGATTTTACAGCTACCATTGGTGATCCTAGTGGTAAAAGTGAAACTAGAAAAGTTTTAAGCAGAGAAGAAGTATTAAAAAATGCTAAGACTTATGAAGAGCAAGTTTTTAAGATTCTATCAAAAGAGCATACAGAGGTTTGTTTTAATTCAAAATGGCTAAGTGCATTAGGAAGCGAAGGAATGTTGCAACTTACTGGTAAGTTTTCTGTTGCAAGAATGCTTGAGAGGGATGATTTTTCAAAAAGATATAAAGAAAATCAGCCAATTAGCATTGTTGAGTTTATGTATCCATTATTGCAAGGATATGATAGCGTATCACTTAATTGCGATATAGAATGCGGGGGAAATGATCAAAAGTTTAATTTACTTGTTGGTAGAAGTATGCAAAGGGCTTATGGGCTAAATAAAGAGCAATCAGTGCTTATGATGCCACTTTTAGAAGGTCTTGATGGAGTAAATAAAATGAGCAAAAGTCTTGGTAATTATATAGGTATCACAGATAATCCAAATGATATGTATGCCAAAATTTTAAGTATTTCAGATTCTATGATGTGGCGTTATTATGAGTTGCTTAGCAGTATCAGTCTTGATGAGTTAGATAAATTAAAGCATGATGTAGAAAATAACAATGTCCATCCAAAGAGTGCAAAAGAGAATCTAGCTTTAGAAATTGTAGAGAGATATCATTCAAAAGAGAGTGCAAAGAGCGCAAAAGAGAATTTTGACTTAGTATTTAGCAAGGATTGCGTGCCTAAAGATTTGAATGAATTTAGTGCAGAATCTAATATATGGATTTGTAAATTATTAGTTGATAGTAAAATGTCAGATTCTAGCTCACAAGCAAGACGAGATATTAACGCAGGGGCGCTAAGAATTGATGGTGTTAAAATATTAGATGAGAATCTTAAGCTTAAATCAGGTATATATGTAATCCAAATTGGTAAAAGAAAATTTTTGAGAGCTATTATAAAATGAACAATGTATTGTTTAAATCATTAAAAATCGGCAAACATACTATTAAATATCCAATTATACAAGGTGGTATGGGAGTTGGAATAAGCTGGGATGAACTAGCAGGTAATGTTTCACTTCAAGGGGCTTTGGGGACTATTAGTTGCGTTGGAACAGGATATTATAAAAAAATGCACTTTACTGAAAAAATCGTTCGCTCTAAGCCATTTGAAGCAATTAATTTTTATTCTAAAAATGCATTAAATGAAATTTTTAAAAATGCAAGAAAAATATGTGGAAATGCACCTCTTGCTGCAAATATTTTATATGCAATAAATGAGTATGGCAGGGTTGTAAGAGATGCTTGTGAAGCAGGTGCAAATATTATTATTACAGGTGCTGGACTTCCTATCAATATGCCAGAATTTACAAAGAATTTTCCAGATGTAGCACTTATTCCTATTGTCTCATCTGCAAGAGCTTTACGCATTATTTGCAAGAGATGGAAAGAAAGATACAATAGAATCCCTGATGCTGTGATTGTTGAAGGACCACTTAGCGGCGGACATCAAGGATTTAAATATGAAGATTGTTTCAAAGAAGAATTTAAATTAGAAAATATCGTGCCAAGTGTCGTAAAAGAAGCTAAGATTCAGGGCAATATTCCTGTAATTGCTGCAGGTGGAATCTGGGATAGAAATGATATTGATAATTTTTTAGAATTAGGCGCTCTTGGCGTGCAAATGGCTACTAGATTTTTAGGCACTTATGAATGTGATGCTAAAGCGTATTTAGAGATTATGCCAAAATTAACAAAAGAAGATATAAAGCTTATTAAATCACCGGTTGGTTATCCAGCTAGGGCTATTAATATAGGTGTATTAAAGGCTATAAGTGAAGGCACTGCCCCAAAGATAGCATGCGTTAGTAATTGTGTTCAACCATGTCATCGAGGAATGGAGGCTAAAAAAGTAGGATATTGTATAGCTGATAGATTAGGCGATGCCAGCTATGGGAATCTTGATACAGGATTGTATTTTACAGGTGCAAATGGATATAGAATCGATAAAATCATTAGCGTTAAAGAACTTATAGATGAATTGAGTGGAAGATAAGATTGATAAGATTTATTTTTCTTTTAATTCCATTTTTGTTATTTAGTGCTCCATTAAAAATTACTAATTTAAAAGAAAACAATGGTGTAGTGAGTATCATCTTTAATAAAAGCATCAAATTAGAAAATTTTAATAAATCCAAGATAAACACTGGAATCTACTATGATATAAAAGCAGAATATATGCTTAAAAAAAAGACTTTTAGACTAAAAAATGAAAATTTTATCACTATCGCACAAAACAACAAAAAGACTACAAGGATTGTGATACAAAGTAAAAAAATAGAAACTCTAAATTTCAAAATCAATAAAAATATTTTATTACTTAGTTTTGATACAAAAAAAGATTCAAATCAAAATACACAAATACAAAATGACAAAAATGTTATATCCAATTTGTTTAATTCAATAGATGATAAAAAGCCCACTTCGCCGACAACAGATACTACTCCACCAATAAAAGAACAAGCAGAATCTATCCCATTTGCAAGAAAAGATAAAATCATCGTATTAGACCCTGGGCATGGTGGAAAAGATTGTGGAGCGCAAGCAGATAAAATTTGTGAAAAAACTATTGTTCTTGCTATAGGCAAACTTGTTAAAAAAACACTAGAATCTAGAGGTTATAAAGTTTATATGACTAGAGATAGTGATAAATATATAAGCCTTACAGATAGGACAAAGTTTGCTAATAATAAAGAAGCAGATATATTTGTCTCAATTCATGCAAACTCACTTCCTAAAACATCAAAAAATTATAATACTACAAGTGGAATTGAGACTTATTTCTTATCAAACGCAAGAAGCGAACGCGCTAGAAAAGTCGCAGAATTAGAAAATAAAGATGATATTGAGGTTATGAATTATTTCTCAAAATTATCATTTTTAAATTCTATCAATTCGCAGCGACTTTTAGCATCAAACAAACTTGCCATAGATATCCAACATGGAATGCTTATAAATACAAGAAAATTATATACCAAAACGATAGATGGTGGAGTAAGAGAAGGTCCTTTTTGGGTTTTGGTTGGTGCATTGATGCCTTCAGTGTTGGTTGAAGTTGGCTATATATCGCATAAAAGTGATTTAGAAAAATTACAAAATATGAATTATAAAGAAAAATTAGCCATAGGTATTGCTGATGGCATAGATAATTATTTTTTAAAGAATTTTTAATGACCAAGCAAAAAAATGAGTTTATTTTCTCACTTATATTTTTTTTCTTTTCTTCATTTTTCTTTTTGTCTATTATCTCGTCACTATTTATTGATAATTTTGTTGATTTATTAGATATTTTTCTTCGTCCAAATAATATTTTTGTTCAACTTTCAAGGATTTTGCTATTTATTGCAATTTGTATTTTGATTTATCTTATCCAATCAAGTATAAGAAAAGATTCTAAGAAATATATTTATATGGCATTATTTGGAATCTTTATTTTTTTGTCATTATTAATCATTAGCTTTGCATTGCCACAGGATAATTTAGATGGATTTTTGGATGTTTATGACTTAGATGATAATCATTTGGTGATAAATAGTATAGAAGAATTAATCATTGATAGTTTTGTATTTATTTATTTTATAACTATTCCTTTATTTATCTTTTTTTATAAAAAGAATCTATTTAATAACTATTTTTATAAAACATATATAAAAGAAATAATGCCATCACTAAATGTAAGTATTATATTTTTATTTGGTTATTGCATAAGGGTATATGACTTTGATAATTTTTTATCTGCTATTGATTTTGTTTTATCATTAGCTAGTATTATTTTGTTTGCAAGAATTATTTTTTCTCTTAAGAGTTCTATTACTTTTTATAATATCGTAAATTTATTTATTCTTATTTTTGGTTTTATTTTATTTATACTTTGTTCTCATTTGCTAGAGCAATTTTATTTGTATTATGCAAATTTATTTTTTTATACGATTGGGTTATTGTATTGGTTTTTTAATATACTTATAGAAAAAGCTTGATATCACAGATTCGCTCTACTTTACCTTTATAATACACTTCGTCATTTTGCATTTTAAAATACAAAGGTTCATTGCTTGGTGGTATTAATGTGGCGATTTTATGAATCTTATTTTGCATTAATGCTAGATAATATGTGGCAGCCATGCCTGTTCCGCATGCAAGTGTGATATCTTCTACACCTCTTTCATATGTAGATAAATGGATGATATCTTTACTAATGATTTTTGCAAAATTTACATTTGCATTGTATTTTTTTCTTAGATTCTCCATCATCTTATTTTTACTTTTTGGTAATTTACCATCTATAAAGCTTACTAAATGTGGGATTCCAGAATCTAGCAGTGTAAATTGCATTTCATATTCATCAATGCAATCTTTTTTTATTTTTACTTTTCCAAAATTTACTTCTACTATATCATCATTTTTATCATCAATTTCTACTTTAATTTCTCCAGCACCACTTAAAAATGAATGCTTTTTTGGCGCTAGATTGTTTATGTAAGCATAGTGCGCGACACATCTACTTGCATTTCCACACATATCTGCTTTGCTTCCATCAGAATTATAAAAATCCCATTTATATGCATATTTACTATGTGGCATGATGATTACAAGCCCATCAGCACCAATTCCACTATGTCTATTACATATTTTTTTTGCAAGATTTGCTCTTTTTTTAGAATCTAATATATTGTTAAATGTATAAAAGATTAAAAAATCATTACCACTTGCATTATATTTTGTAAGCCACATTTTATTTCCTATAAACTAGCCTAAATAAGACATTTATACTAAGACAAAAAAACAATACATTTGCCACAAATTCACTTTGAGCATGCATAGAGATAAACTCACTTGATTGCGTAGCATTTAGACCTAGCTGCTGTTGTTCTACAATAAAAGGAGTGTAATAAAGACTAAATAACAATATGCAAATCACACTAATTGCACCACTTATAAATAATATAATTTTAATTATTTTTTTATTGTCTCCTAGACGAAGGGTAAAAGTCTCAAATATCGCAATGATAAAAGCAACTACAATAAGTAATATATTTAATTTTAGAAATATTTGAGTCATTAAGATTCCGCTTTGAAATTTGCTTAATTCAACTCCAAAAAAACTAGCATTAAATATCACATTTGCGACAAAAGCCCCACTTGCAAGCAATGCTCCAATAGTAATTCCTAGAATCCAAATATACAATGCCACTGCTGTATTTATAAATGTTTTTCCAAATAAAAATTTCATCTAATCATCCTTAGCTTATCTCTTTTATATATTCTTGTTTTTGATTTTTAGGTAGTGTTTTTGTTGTAGGTATCATTAATACTTCGTATTTTTTTGAATATTCTAAAAATTTTATTTCAATAATATCTCCAACTTTTACATTTCTACTTGCTTTTGTTATGCCACCATTAATGCTTACTAGGTGACTTTCTAGCAAATCTTTTGCCATGCTTCTTCGTTTTAAAATATTTGTAGTATTTAAAAATTTATCAATTCGCAAAAGTTTCCTCCTATCTTACATCCAATCTTTGTATTTTTGGGTTATCTTTTAATTTATAATATATTTTCATATTGTCTTTATAGATTAATTTTGCAATATAATTTTTGCCATCTATATTTATTTTTGCATTTTTTGCAAACATTTTTTCTCCAGCATTTAATCCTATACTAGGAATTAGTGTAAGACAAAATAAAATAGCACAAATTAGATATATAAATCTTAAAAAATTTTTATTTACAACAAAAGCAATTCCGCTAAATAATCCAAATAAAATATATAGATATAAATTTAGATTCTGCATAAAAAAGCTATTGAAATATTCTTTTATTTCATAATATGAAAAATAATGAATAAAGATTCCGCCATAAAATATAATTATTGGAAATAGCCCAAATATCGCACCAAAAAAAACTATAGCTATGATTTTATCCATTATCTTATCTTTTTTATCTTATCTTTTTTTATTTTAAAAATTTTAGATGGAGAGGATTCAAAGATTCCTCTTTTATCCATTATTAAAACATCAGCTTTATTTATAGCAAAATTTAAATCAAATTTATGTTTATGTAAATTTGCAGATGAAGAATAAAGAAGCCCAAAATGCTCTAAAAACTGCGAATGTAAGCCATCATCCACAAGTCTAAATGATTTATTATTTTGGAATATAAAAGTAGTCTTTTTACTTCTTCTTATTGCTTTATTTATTTTTTGTGGAATCTTGGAGTGTTTTTTTATCAAAAAAA
Source organism: Helicobacter sp. MIT 99-5507 (assembly GCF_003364295.1). Classification (NCBI taxonomy): domain Bacteria; kingdom Pseudomonadati; phylum Campylobacterota; class Epsilonproteobacteria; order Campylobacterales; family Helicobacteraceae; genus Helicobacter; species Helicobacter sp. MIT 99-5507. The sequence goes on along the minus strand of NZ_NXLO01000003.1, from coordinate 280,646 downwards.
GTGAGTTAGATTCTACTAATATGGGTTTGTTTTGCATATTTTGCTTTGCAAGCAAGATTCTATCTTTTGATTTGCTTAAAAACCCAGCTGTTGTATCACTTTGAGCTAAAAATAAATACATTAATTTAAATAATCTTGCAAAGCTTGCACTTTATAAGGCGATGATTTTTTTAGTTCTTTTATAGCTTTTAGCGCACCTTTTGTCCCAGATATGGTTGTAAAATATGGAATTGCAAGTCTAACAACCTTCTCTCTTATCTTTTTTGCATCATCTTTGCTTGATTTATCATCACTTGTATTAATCACTATATCAATCTCTTTATTTGATAATAAATCATGAATATTTGGTCGCCCCTCGCTTATTTTTAATACTTTTGTAGCTTCTATATTATTATTTATTAGATTAGTATATGTCCCTGCTGTTGCATATACATTAAACCCAAGATCAATAAAACTCTTTGCAATATTTGGAAGATATTTTTTATCATTATCCATAAACGATAGCAGCACATTTCCATTTAGTGGAAGTGCATTGTTGCATGCAATTTGTCCTTTTGCAAAGCTAATGCCAAATGAAGAGCTAATCCCCATAACTTCACCCGTGCTTTTCATTTCTGGACCAAGCAATACATCTGCTCCAGGAAGTTTATTAAATGGGAATACAGATTCTTTTACTGATACATATTTTGGCATTTTTGGTTTATAGATTCCATTTTCATTGATTACTATATTGTATTTATCATAAAAATTTAGTGCTTTTTTAAGTGTTTTTCCACACATTATATGTGTAGCAACTTTTGCAAGTGGAATCCCTGTGGCTTTACTTACAAAAGGTGTCGTCCTTGATGCTCTTGGATTAACTTCAATAATATATATTGCGTTATTGTATATTGCATATTGTATATTCATAAGTCCTATAACACCAAGTTTTAATGCGACAATTTGTGTTATTTGCTCTATTTCTTTTAGATGTTTTTCACTTATATTAATTGTTGGTATCACACAAGTAGAATCTCCGCTATGGATTCCAGCTTCTTCTATGTGTTGCATGATTCCTGCGATATATACATCTTTGCCATCACTTAGAGCATCAACATCAAGCTCTATTGCACCATCTAAAAATTTATCAATTAAAATTGGATTATTTTGGCTTATATTTAGTGCTTCTTCCATGTAGATTCTTAGTTCATCTTCATTATATACGATTTTCATAGCCCTTCCACCAAGCACATAAGAAGGGCGAACAAGCACAGGAAATCCAATATTAAAAGCAATCTTGTATGCATCTTCTTTATTAAAAGCTATTCCATTTTGTGGTTGTAATAGATTGTTTTCTTCGATAAATTTTGCAAATTTTTCTCTATCTTCTGCAATATCTATTACTTTTGCACTGCTTCCTATGATATTAACATCAAGCAAAGATAGCATTTTTGAAAGTTTAAGAGGCGTTTGTCCCCCAAAATGCACGATAATTCCATCTGGTTTTTCTCTCTCAATTACAGAGCGAACATGCTCAAAATCAATAGGCTCAAAATACAATATATTGCTTGTATCATAATCCGTGCTAACCGTCTCTGGATTGCAGTTATACATAATGCTTTTATATCCCAAATCTTTTAATGCAAAACTTGCATGCACACAGCAATAATCAAATTCAATACCTTGTCCAATTCTATTTGGACCGCTACCGATAATTAGGATTTTTTTACTTTTTTCATCTATGCAATTTTGCGTATTTTGATAAGTTTGTTGATTTTGTGGATTATATGAAATGCTTGAATATAAATAAGGTGTAAGACTTGGAAATTCGCCTGCACAAGTATCTACCTCGCTATATTCATGTTTTATACCAAATTTCATTCTTGCTTGATAAATATCATTTTGATTTAGATTAAATCCATTATTATTTTTATTTAATAAAAGCGCAATCATTTCATCGCTAAAACCATCGATTTTTAATTCCCTTAAAAGTTTTTCGTCATTTAAAACATTGGAAGTGATTTCTTTTTCTCTATCTACTAAATATTTTATATTATTTAAAAACCATTTATCAATCTTGCTTAATTCATGCACTTCTTCTATGTTTAGCCCCATTCTAAAGCCATCAGCAATATATAGCAATCTATTTGCATTTGGTCGTCTTATTTCTTTGCTTATTAATTCTATATCATTTGATATTGTATTTAATCCGCACAATCCATTTTCTAAGCTACAAAGTGCTTTTTGTAAAGATTCTCTAAAAGTGCTACCTATCGCCATAACTTCACCAATACTTTTCATAGAAGTCGTAAGTGTAGAATCTGCTTTTGGAAATTTCTCAAATGTCCATCGTGGAATCTTTGTAACAATATAATCAATGCTAGGTTCAAAGCTAGCTGGTGTGCCTGTAATATCATTTTTTATCTCATCAAGTGAGAATCCAACAGCAAGCATTGTAGCGACTTTTGCGATTGGATATCCTGTAGCCTTGCTTGCAAGCGCAGAACTTCGTGAAACGCGTGGATTCATCTCAATAACCGTCATTCGCCCATTTTGCGGATTTATTGCAAACTGCACATTGCTTCCACCTGTATCTACGCCAATTTCACGCAAGATTTTAAAGCTAGCATCACGCATTCGTTGATATTCTTTATCTGTAAGTGTGAGTGCTGGGGCAATAGTGATAGAATCCCCTGTATGCACACCCATAGGATCGAGATTCTCAATACTGCAAACAATAATACAATTATCAAATCTATCGCGTATAACTTCCATTTCATATTCTTTCCAACCAAGCAAAGATTCTTCAATGAGAATCTCACTTATTGGACTTACATCAAGCCCATTTTGAGCTATTGCCATAAACTCATCAATATTATATGCTACGCCGCTTCCACCCCCTGCAAGTGTGTAACTTGCACGAATAATAAGCGGGAATCCTATTTCTTTTGCTGCATCAAGAGCTTCTTTCATTGTGTAGGCATATCTACTTTTTGGTAAATCCATACCAATTTTTATCATCGCTTCCTTGAAAGCCTGCCTATCTTCCCCTTTTTTGATTGCCTCTGGATTTGCTCCTAAAAATTTAATACCCTCTAGCATTCCTTTTTCTTGCATTCGCATAGCTACATTTAGCGCTGTTTGTCCGCCCATCGTAGGTAAAATAGCATCAACTTTTTCTACTTTTATTATATTTGCAATAATTTCTTCTGTAATAGGCTCTATATAAGTCCTATCCGCAAAATCTGGGTCTGTCATGATTGTTGCTGGATTTGAATTAATAAGGATTACTTTGTATCCTAGTTTTTTTAGAGTTTTTGCTGCTTGTGTGCCAGAGTAGTCAAATTCACAAGCCTGTCCTATTATGATTGGTCCTGAACCAATAAGTAAAATTGTTTGTATATCTGTTCGTTTTGGCATAAAACCCCTCTTTATTGTGCTAGAAAGTTTTTTGCATTCTATACAAAAGCACTTAAAAATTTCATTATAAAAATTATTTAATTTTTAATTTCTTAAATTTTGATTTAAGGAATATTTAATTATTATTCTACTTGCTCTTTTTTAGACCTATGCAATGGGTGTTATAGGCAATGCTTCAGGGTGGGAACACAGCAGAGCCCCTATAATATTTATGTGCCATAGTAATCTGAAAAAGGGCGCTTCTTAAATATCCTTGTTACAAAAATTAATCATACTCATACAACTTTATTTGATTTAATAAATGAATGCAATTACAATTTATTATAATCTAGGCATAAAAAAATATTTCATTTACTATAAAGAGCTTCACATGGGAAGACCAAATATTTTGATCCTTGGTGGTGGATATGGCGGATTTAAGATTGCTACTTATTTACAAAAATATCTGCAAGTGGATAAAGCAAATGTTACATTAATCAGCAAGCACGACTATCATTATCAAACGACATTACTTCACAAGGTTGCAGTTGGAACCTATAGCGCAAGGAAAGCTAGGATTTTTTTTAGAAAAATATTAGATTCTAATAAGGTTAGTTTCATAAAAGATACTATTTTAAGAATTAATCCAGAATCCAAACAAGTATTTGGAGAGCGAGGTTGTTATAGCTATGATTATTTGGTTATTGCACTTGGTTTTGTTCCAAATACATTTGGTATCAAAGGTGTAGATGAGTTTTGCTATAAGCTAGAAACATTAAATTCTGCTATTCGCCTTAGAAATAATATAGAATCTAAGTTTAAAGATTTTGATTCAGAACCGCTTGATTTACGATTTGTGGTATGTGGTAGTGGATTTACAGGTATTGAGTTTGCAGCTGAACTTGGAACGCAAATTGATGAATTGTGTAAGATTTGTGGTATTGATAAAAGCTTGGTTAAAATCATTTGTGTAAGTAGAGGTGAGCAGATTTTGCCTATGTTTAATGCAGGGGATTCTAAATTAGCAAAGCATAAGATGTTAAAGCTAGGAATAGAATTTATTCAAGGTGATGTTATTGAATGCAAAAGTGACGGAGTTATTATTAAAAATAAATTAGGTGTTTTAGAGGATATAAAAGCAAACAATATTATATGGTGTGCTGGTGTAAAAGGCAGTGGTGTGATATCTAATTCTACTTATTTTGAGCATAAAGATTCTAGGATTTTGGTAGATGAATTTTTAAGAGTGCCAAAATATCCTAATATTTTTGTTGTAGGTGATAGTGCAATTTGTATGAAACGAGATATATTAAATGCCCCAACAGCACAACTTGCAAATCAAATGGGTGAGTATGTTGGCAAAAACTTGGTAAATATACTAAATGACAAATCACTTAGTAAGCCATTTGTATTTAAGCATAAAGGAACTGTATGTTCGATTGGTCATACAGATGGAGTTGGCGTTGTTTTTCATATAAGCATTAGTGGTGAAATAGCGGCATTTTTGAAAAACTTTATAGAAAATAAATGGATATTTAGCATTGGTGGGATTGCTAATGTCCTTAAAAAAGGTCAATTTAGATTTAGAAGTAGTAATTAATTGTTATAATTTCTAAAACAATATTAATAAAGGCTATTAAATGGATAAAGATATTATAGAAGCAGAGTTTTTGGCTTGTGTTGGTTTGTGTATAAATGATTTTAATTATGAAAAAAAAGATGTTTTAGTTCTTCATTGTGAAAATAAAAAGCTCTTAGAATTTCTTGATACATTGCATTGTAATGTTTATGATACAAGTGACAAAAAAGAGAAATTTGATTTGATTATTGATATGAAAAATGATACAACCAAGGACTTTTTAGGGATAACAACAAAAGATTCTATTGTTATTATAAATTTGCCCAATTTAGAATCTAGCCAAGAAAATGCACTGGATTCTATTAAAAATGCATCTTTTAGTATCAAAATGCCATTTAAAGTTGCACAAAATTATTATTTGTTTTTATCAAATAAATTTCACCCGCTTGCAGATATATGTCTTCAAAAAATCGACATGATAGAATCTCTAAAATATTACAATGCAAAGATTCATGAAGCAGCATTTGCTATGCCAAACTATCTAAAAGATATTTTAAAAGGTGTAGCAAAAAATTAATGAAATTAGAAAATGCAATAGCAATCACTGGTGGAATAGCAAGTGGTAAAAGTAGTGTATGTGATCTACTAAAACTATATGGATATAGCATCATTGATGCTGATAAAATAGCTCATAATGCTTTAAATATATTAAAAGATGAGGTAGTTTTAGAATTTGGTAGCGAGATTTTGGATTCTAGCAATAATATAGATAGAAAAAAATTAGGTGCTATTGTATTTTGTGATGATACAAAAAGAAAAATATTAGAAAATATTTTACATCCTTTTATAAGAAATGAGATCTTACAAATTGCAAAAGAGCTAGAAAAGTATAAAAAAGTCTATTTTGTAGATATTCCACTTTTTTTTGAAGCAAAAGAAAAATATCCAATAAATAGAATCTTGCTTATTTATACACCAAAACAAATACAAATAGATAGACTTATAAAAAGAGATAATATAAAAGCAGAATTAGCCATAAAAAAGATAGAATCTCAAATAGATATAGAATCTAAAAAAGCCCTTTCTACCTATATAATCGATAATAGCAAGGATTTAGCACATTTACAATCTCAAATAGAATCTTTTATAAAAACACTCTAAATTGCTTTTATAAAGTGCAGATTCTCTAATTTGTGATAATTTAAATCTATTTCATATAGTTTTTCTAAATCCTCTTTTGTTACATCAAATTTATTTTTTTGAAATAATATTTTTTGATTTTTTATAGCGATGATATTTGTAGCATAATCAAGCGCTAAGCTTGGGTCATGAATATTTATAATAATTATTTTTTCTTTCAATTTAGAGATAATATCAAGCAATTTTTTTTGATTGTTTATATCAAGATATGCTATCGGTTCATCAAGTAGCAGAATCTTACTATCTTGCAACATACATCTAGCCAATAATACCAATGCTTTCTGTCCGCCACTAAGTGATTGCACACCTCTATTTGCTAAGTCTTGTATATTTAGCATTTCAAGTATATTAAAAATCTTGTTTTTATTTATTTTGCTAAAGATTCTAGTATGTGCTTCAAATCCAAAAGCCACCATATCAAATACACTATAATCAAATGGCACATCTAGAATCTGCGGCATATATGATACTAGTTTTGCTCTTTGTTTGATTTTTATATCCTTGATATTTTTATTTTCTATCAATATCTCGCCACTAAAAGGTTTTATTAGCCCTAATATACATTTAAAAAGTGTGGTTTTTCCAGCACCATTTGCACCTAAAATCGCATTAAAACTAGAATCTCTAAAAGTTAGATTTATATTATTTAGGATTTCTCTTTTGCCATATGAAATATTTATATTCTTAATATCTAACATTTAAATGCCTAAAAAGAAGTACGATAAAAAATGGTGCAAATATAATCGCATTTATCGCCCCAAGTGGCAGATCAAATGTGCTTACTCCTCTTGCAATCCCATCACTAAATAAAAGCATACTTGCTCCAAGTGCAAGAGAACAAGGAAGTAAAATCTTCATATTGCTACCAACTAAAAATCTTGCAATATGTGGCACAATAAGTCCAATCCAGCCAATAGTCCCACTTATACTTACACATAATGCACAAATAAAGCTAATAAGTAGCATGCAGATTGTCTTTATTAATGAGATATTAACACCAAGTGATATTGCCTCACTATCTTGAAGGCTTAAGATATTTATTTTTGAATGAAGTAAAAATAATATACTAAATGAAAACACAAACCCAACAAAAAGTAAAACTACATCGCTATATTCAATCAATCCAAGACTTCCAAAAAGCCATATTGTGATACTTTGAGATTTTTCAGCAGGGACAAAAAATTGAATAAGGCTAGTTATCGCACTCAAAAATGCACTAATAACAACACCTGCTAAGATAAGCGATATATTGTTTGTAGTTTTACCAATAATAAGTATCAAAATAGAACTAAAAATCGCTCCACAAAATGCAAGTATAGATAGATTTATTGATGGAAAGATTCCAATTCCCATAGCACAGCCAAGTGCTGCCCCGCTTGAAATACCAAGTAAAAATGGATCAATAAGGGGATTTTTGAATATATTTTGCATTATCGCACCACAGCCGCTTAATGACGCACCAATCAATATCGCACCTAAGATTCTAGGAAGTCTTGTATCAAGCAGAATAGATCCTTCAGCACTCAAAGCAGTGCCATAAAAAATATAACTATAAAATTCACTTAGTATTTTTTGAAAATTAATATTTATCGCACCAACATTAAGCATAAAAAAGCCACAAATTAGTGGAGAAATAAAAATAATAGCAATTTTGATTTTTTGGATTCTATCTTGCATCAATACCAAATAATTCCTTATTAAAATCTCCAATGATTTTATCTATATCTATATCACTATATAAATCTTGATATGCAAATTTTGCAGCAAATAGTGAAGTTTCTAAGATTCTAGGACCCCAATTATCCCATAATGGCATTTTATATACAGCTTTATTTTGTACAGCTTTTATATTTTTTAATTTTTTATTATCTAAAATATCTTGCACATCAAATCTTGCAGCTCCCCATATAAAAATAATATCTGGATTTAGTTTTATCATGTATTCAATACTAACTTGAGTAGAATCTGTATTTATATCTTTTCCTAGATTCTCCACACCTATTAAATCAAGCATGCTAGCTACCATACCAACTCCGCCTGATATATCATTTGGCTTACTCCATAGATAAAGCGCACTTTTTTTAGATTCTATTTTTTCTTTTTTAGATTCTATTAGTTTTATTATTTCATAACCTTTTTGCATTTTTTTATTGAATAATTCTTCTTTTCCAAGTGCTCTTGAAATAGTTTGCATATCAGCAATTAGCGAAGTTATACTATTTGGATAAAAAGCAATGATATTTATCCCTTTTTTTCTTACAAAATCAATTTGCTCTTTTTTTCCAGCCCAAACTACAACTATATCGGGATTTAGTTTTTTTAGGACTTCTATATTTAGATTTGATCCGCTACCGCCACCTACTTTTGGTATAGAATCTATATTTGGATTAGAGATTCTTAAAAGTGGTGTATTATAAACATGTTGGCTTAGTCCAACTGCATCATCCCAAATATCAAGCATTGCTACCATTTCACAAAAGCTAAGAAATATATGAGTCTTTGCTGGTTTTGTTAGCGTTGTTTTATTGTCTAAAAAATCTTGTATTACAATTTTAGAATCTCCAAGCAATAGCAATGGCAATAATATTAATAAAATTTTTTTCACTCTATTCCTTTATATATTGTAATTAAGGCTAAGAAAAAAAGCCCTGCCTGCTGCTTTATAATATGAATAATATTTTTGATTAAATAGATTTGTTATATCAAAATTGACGCTAAAGTCTTTATTAAATTTCATTCCAATTCTAAAATCAAATAAAGAATAAGAATCTTTTGCTCCATATACATTTTTTATCGTATCTAAATTATCAGCATTGTTATATGCTTTGCTTGCAAATTCATATCCCAAGCTTGCATAAATCTTAGAATCTTGTGAATATAGATGATTGTATTCATAATATAAATTTATATATGCTTTATGCTCTGGAATCCCTGGTAGTTTTTTGCCTATGCTGTTTGGATTTGCACTATTTTTTAGCATTTTTGAATCAGTCCAAGTATATGTGATATGAAAACTAAAATCATAGAATAAATTTTCTTTATATGCGATTTCAATACCTTGTAATCTAGCACTTCCTGCATTTTGGTAGCTACTTGTTGCATTATCTCTATAAATTGCATTGCTTAAGTGAGTGTAGAAATAAAATATTTTTATAGGATTATTAATGATTTTTTGCTCTATCCCTATATCAAAGCTTGTTGCATTTTCTGGCTTTAAATTTGGGTTGCCAAGTATTTTTGTTCCATCATTGTATGTATATTCTGAAAACATTTGATTTAGTGTAGGCACTCTAAATGCTTGCCCAATAGAAGTTTTTAGCAATATTATGTTAGATAAATTATAATTAATTGATAGTTTTGGTGAAAATGCAAACTTTTTGTTTCCCCTTGTAGGCAAGCCTATCCCATTTGCATTAATATTATAATAATCATTTCCAAGCCAATAATCAACTCTACCACCAATAGAGGCGATCAATTCATCATCTAGAAATTTCATATTTACATCACCAAATGCACCAACAAAATGAGAATCTCCGCCACTTTTCCCTTCAAATGTCATCTTTGGAGAATCTAAATATCTCCAATCAAAAATATTATGATTATTTATATCCATTGATAACATTTTATAATCTAGCCCAAATAATAAAGAAAAATTTTTATTTAAATCTAGAAAATAAAATAAATCTAGCGCATTTTTTTGATGTCTTGTATAAACCTGCTTGCCACTGCCACCAAACGGGCTTGCATCAGCGTTTGGTCCATTCCAATAATCAAATCCATCAAGTCTAGAGATATTAAATTCTAATATTGAATTTGAAAAATAATGTTTATATTTTATTGCTTCTATAAATTGATTATAAGATTCATTTCCCATTCCACCTACAAAAGCATATGGTATAGTTCCTTGAGGGTTTTGAATATTTGAGCTATTGCCCCAATATTTTTCACCATTTTGGCTTAAAAATGTTTGTTGGTCTATGTGTCTGTAATTGTAATTTGAATAATTAAAACTCGCACTAAGCTCCCCATTATCGCCTATATCTAGTTTGCTTTGTAGCCTAAAATCATGTGTATTATAAGATTGTCTTCCCATATCGCCAACAATATATCTAATCTCTCCTGTGCTTGATGTTGTTGGTATGTATCCACTTACATTTTGTTGAGTTGATGATACCCAAGCTTCATCTGCTGCATATCCTTTTGATGTGCTAAAAGCATAACTAGCTTTGATTTTTAATTTTTTATTAAAATATGCATCCCCAAAAGTTGCAAATCCGCGTAAAAGATTTTGTGGTGCATTTTTATCTTGAAGTGGATTCCCATAGCCAATGCTTGCCTTTATTGTGAGTTCATCATACATTTGTGTTATGAAATTTACCACGCCACCAAGTGCGCCACTTCCATATATATTTGAAAAAGGACCACGAATAACCTCAACTCTTTCTAAGTCAAGAGCATTCATGCTTGTTAGCATTTTTGCATTATTATTCATATCATTTATGCTAACTCCATCTATTAATATATTTGTGCCACCACTAATCCCTCTTATAGTTACATTATCAAATGTCTCTAAACCTCTTCCTTTTGGTGTATTTATACTCTCTAATCCTCTTAATGTATCGCTAAATTTTGCATTTGGAGTTTTATTTATATCTTGCTTTGTTACAATGCTTATATTTCCAGCAGATTCTGAAGTAAGTGTTGATGTTTTATTTGCAGTTGTTGTAACTTCTCCTATATTTATATCATTTATTTCATTGCCTTGTAATATTAACAATACAAAACATATACTAATTTTTTTCAAAAACTTCCTTTGTCTATTTATTTGCTAAAAGGTAGTATTACATAATAAGGTAGTATTATATATAATAGTTTGTGATTCTTTCAAAATAAAAGGGTAGAAATGTTTGCAACAAGTTATAAAACTATAATATTTTTTTTATTTGTATTTTTATACTTTTTATTATTAAATATATTCTCTCCACCACAAGGTGATGATTGGAATTATATTTTATCCAATAGAGATTCTATAAAAAATAGTATTGATGTATTTTTAAATTGGAATTCAAGGCTTGGTGAGTTATTGTTTTCATCAAATCTATCACAGATTCCGCAGAATCTATTTGATTTTTTAAATGCGATTGTAGCCTGTGTTTTTATCTTTTTATTTTTTTATATTTTATTTTTAAGATTCCCAAATAATTTATGCGATTTTGCCGCTATCTTGCTAACTTTGCTATTGCTATTATTATTGCTTAGTTTTGAAGAAGTATTTTTATGGGGAAGTGGAAGTTTGAATTATTTGTGGGGTTTTAGCCTAAGTTTATTATTTCTTATTCCATATAGAAAGAATTTGCAAATTTTAAAAATGGGGGGGGGGTAGCACAAATAGTAATATAAAAAATCTATGGTTTTGTATTTTTATGTTTATATGTGGATTTGTTGTTGGCATGTGGCATGAAGGCACTTCATCTTTGATTTTAGTAGCGTTGATTTTATATCTAATTACATTAAAATTGATATATAAAAAAACTATTCCATTATGGTTTTATCTAGGGATTTTTGGGCTTTTTATTGGATTTTGGATTTTATTTTTTTCACCTGGACAAAATGCAAGAATCCTTGCTGAATCTATGAAATATGATTATATAAGTATTAGCGATTTTTTGTCTCTTGGATTGTTTGGAATCATCTCTAGACTAAATATTGTTTTAACAAATGCATTTAATCAAAATCCGATATTTTTTCCTATTGTTTCTTTTATTGTCGCTTTTGTGTATGCATTTTGGTATCAAATAAAAAATAGAATCTTTGGATTTTTAATTTTAGTGCTATCTGTAATATTATTTTTATTGATATTGATAGAATTTCCACTTTTTGCGTATTTAATGATTTTTGGAATGTTTATTTATATTCATATTAAAAGTAAAGATTCTAGATTTTTAGTTTGTGCTATTTTGCTATTTTTTTATTTTTTGAGTATTTTAAGCACATTTCAGCTTTTAAATCTACCTTTTCGCTCCCGCGCTCTTGGTGTGATACTCTTGGTTGCTATTATTGTGATTTTAAATAAACAATATTTGCAAAATAAAAAGATTGCATATTTTATAATTTCTATTTCTCTATCTTATTTTTGTTATGTTTGTTATTGCTATTATGATTTAAATTCAAAATGGAATAATTTAGTAAATCTAGTAAATGATGCAAAGGATTCTTATAAAGGCGAGCAAGAATGGATCTCTAGAAAGATTATGAATACTTATGATGTGCAATACTTGGGATATGGAATAGATATAGTTGTGCCAAAAGAGCAATATAGCTTTACATATAGAGGTTTTAGTTCATGGTGGCATTTAAGTCAAGATACAAAAAATGATATAAATCAATCTTATGCATTTATATTTAGGATAAGAAGTATATCTCTACAATAGATTAGAATCTTTTTTGGATTCTCTTTTATGTAATAAAGCAGCTAGCAATAGAGAGTTTAAAACTTTTTTATGATTTAAATTTTTAAAGATTTGTATTACACTGGCAGAAAGGAAGGGATTCGAACCCTCGAAGGCTTTCACCTTACACGCGTTCCAGGCGTGCTCCTTCAACCACTCGGACACCTTTCTATATTTTTAATTCTTACAAAATCTATTTTAATATATCATTAAAAATTACACCATCAATTCCTAACATAGCCATATTTTCAATGCTTCCTTCATCATTTATCACATACAGAATCTTGCTATCAAAGAAATATTCATTTGCTATTTTTTGTGCATTTTCAACTAGATTTTTTTCTTTTATGATGATAAATTTTGCCATCAAATTTGCAAAAATAACAACCTCATTTAAAGAATGTACAACAATGCCATAAGCTACATTGTTTGCAACGCAGTGTTTTGCAATATTGTAAGTATTGTTGATATTTGATTGAAACCATACTATTTCATTGGCATTTGAATTTGCTATATTTTCTATGCTCTCTATTTTTCTAAATGCAATAGATTCAATTGCCTCATGTCCTATAATAATCATTGCTAATCCTTATTTATCAAGCATTCTTTTCCACAATACCACCTGCCATTTGCAAATATTGCATCATCTTTTGATACAAAGCTTTTGCATCTAGCACATTCAATCATATCAAAAGATTCTGTATGATTATCTTTATTGTCTTTATTTTTTTTCTTTCTAAAAAATAAAAACCAAATTGCAACAATAATTAATCCAAATATTATAAATCTACCCATTTAAATTACCTTTGCTTTTATACACATAGCTTCTATTTCCTACTTTTTTATATACATTTTTTTCATCACTTCCTTTATAAAACAAAAAATATCCATTATTATTTAGAAAATCTTTGCTAAGGTCTATCAATTTATCACTTTTAAACAATGCCCTTGAAGTTATCAAATCTACTTTAAATTTTGGCAATTCTTCAAATCTATTTTTTATGATTTCTACATTTTCTAGCTCAAGTTTTATTGCTATATGATTTAAAAATGCAGATTTTTTATTGTTTGGTTCTGTGAGATAGAATTTGCAATCTTGCTTTAAAATAGCAAGCAAAATTGCTGGAAATCCATTTCCACTACCAATATCAATAGCACTTTTAAAATCATTTATAAAGCTAAGTGGATAGATAGAATCTTCTATATTTTCAAATATTAAATCTCTGCTTTTATATCCTGTGAGATTATGAATCTTATTCCATTTTAGTAATTCATCGCAAAAAATATTGAATTTTTTATTCATAGTATTAGCATTCCATCGCCATAAGAATAGAATTTGTATTTATTATCTATAGCATTTTGATAAATCTCAAGAGTTTTTTCTCTACCAATAAATGCTGATACAAGCATGAGCAGTGATGATTTTGGCAAATGAAAATTGGTAAGTAGATATTTTGTTTTTATGGGTTTATTAAATGGATTTATAAAAATATCGCAATCCCCACTTAATTTTTTACTTCGCGTGTAGTATTCTACACATCTACAAGCAGTCGTGCCGATACATAGAATCTCATTGCTATTATCTATCTTTTCTTTAGAATCTTGATTTATAAAAAATGTCTCTGTATGCATTTTGTGATTTTTTATATTGCTAGATTCTACTCCAAAAAAAGTTCCAGCACCAATATGCAAGGTCACAAAACAATGATTTAGAGATTTTATTTTAGCAAATGCATTATCATCAAAATGAAGTGAAGCAGTAGGCGCAGCGATCGCCCCTAGATTTTTAGCAAAGACACTTTGGTATGTTTTTTCATCATTTGTATTGCTTTTTCTTTTTATATAAGGTGGCAAGGGCATGCAACCAATCTCATCTAATATTTTTAAAACAAGATTTTCATTTAATATCTTAGAATCTTTATAAAATTGTATGATTCTAATGCCATTATCCAGGCATTCTTTTATGATTGCTCTAAGATTATTTGAAAATATTATTTCATCACCATTTTTTACTTTTCCTTTAATTTGCACTTTGAAAGTATCGCAATCTAGCGCATTATGATATAAAAGCTCGATTTTACCACCACTTTTTTTATTTCCAAAGATTCTAGCTTTTATGACTTTTGTGTCATTTAAAACTATCAAGCAATCTTTTGGAATAAAATCGAAAAATTCACCAAAATTGCTATGTATGATTGTATCTGTCTCTCTTTTATATACAAGTAGCTTTGCATTATTTTTTGGAAATACAGGATTTAGTGATATTAATTCTTGTGGAAGATGGTAGTTATAAGATTCTAGTGCTTCATCATTCATCATCAGAATTTAAATCACTTGGTTTTTCTGGATTTACAAATTTTACAATAATGATTGATACACCATAAAGCACGACAAGAGGCACTGCCATAAGAATCTGTGTTGTTACTTCAGGTGGTGTTAAAAATGCTGCAAGAATAAAAATCAATACTACAGCAATTCTAAAAAATTTGATTAATGTTTGGTCTGTAATAAGCCCAATTTTTGCTAGAAAATAGCAAACTACTGGTAATTCAAAAGCAATACCAAATCCAATCATAAATCTTGCAAAAAAAGTTACATAATATCCAATGCTAGGCATTGCATTAAACATTCCACTATCATTTCCAAAAGTTATAAGAAAAGCAAGTCCATAAGGAATTACAATAAAATATGCAAATAAAACTCCAATTAGAAACATAATTGTTGCAAAAAACACAAATGGCAAGATCATTTTCTTTTCATTGCTATACAATCCAGGTGCCACAAATAACCATAATTGCCAAAAAATAATTGGCAAAGAGACAATAAATGCAGAAAAAAATGAAACTTTTACAGCTGTCAAAAATCCTTCACCAACTTGTATAAACACAGGTTTTGTGTCTTTTGGTAATACATCAATTAGTGGAGCTAAGATGATTTGTAATATCATCTCCCAGAATCCATAACATACAAAAAACATCGCAATAATTGTAATTATCGATATTGTCAATCTTTTTCTTAAATCTATTAAATGCGGTTTTAAATCTTCAAACATTATTTTGCTCCGCATCGCTTTGTTTTGTAGAATCTGCTTTATTTGTCACTTCTTTTTTCTTTAGATTTACTTTTGAGGCAATTTCTTTTCCTTTAGATTCTAAATCTTGCATTTTTACTTCATCTTTAGCATCATTTTTTGATGTTGAATTATAAGATGGCACCTCAAGCGATGAATTTAAGATATCGCTTAATTCATTTAAGCTTTTATTATTGCTTATATCTTTTGTAATATCATTTGTGCTTTGTTCAAATTTCTTTTTATATTCTAGGGCTTCTTGTTTGATCTCGCTTATATGGACTTCTCTATCAATTGCATCTTTTGCATCATTTATTGTTTTTTTGAGTGCTTTTATAAACCTTGCTATATCAATAAATGTTTGTGGAAGCTTGTCTGGTCCTAAAAAAAGAACTGCAATAATTGCAATAACTAGAATCTCACCAAATGAAAATCCAAACATAAAAACCTTTTATCACTTTTAAAAATAATGCTTGTTATTGTATCGCAAAAAGTTTATTTTTTGGGTTTTAGATTGTTATAATTAGTGTTTTAATAATTTTTAAAAGACATTTAAGGCTTTGAATAATGATAGATATAAAACTTTTATTAAATGATTTTGATTTTATCAAAAATGCTCTTTCTATAAAAAAAGTGCCACAAGAGACATTGGATATTGTTTTTAACATTGCAAATATATATAAGTCAAAATTAAAAGAATTAGAATCTAACAAAGCAGAACAAAATGCAAAATCTAAGTTATTTTTTGAATATAAAAAACAAAATAAAGATATAAAAGAACTTCAAGAGAATCTTACATCATTAAAATCAAAAATAGCAGTTTTGCAAGATGAAGTAAATAATGCAGAATCTAGCTTAAATGATGTTTTACTTGGTATTCCAAATTTGCCAGATTCTAAAACTCCAATAGGAGATGATGAAAATGATAATGTTATTTTAGAGACGATTTTAGAAAAAAAGAAATTTGATTTTGTTCCAAAAGAGCATTATGAATTGCTTGAGGTGAATAAATGGGTAGATTTTAGTCTTGGTATAAAACTTGCAAAAAGTAGATTTAATGTGCTAAGTGGTGGTGCAGCAAAACTAAATAGAGCATTAATCAATTTTATGCTTGATTTTAATGCCAAAAATGGCTTTAGCGAGGTTTGCACGCCTGTAATCGTAAATAAAGATTCTCTTATTACAACAGGGCAATTGCCAAAATTTGAAAATGATATGTTTAAAATCGATAGTTTTGTAGATGAAGAAATTGAATTACAAAAAGGACAAAAACCAAAAGGGCATGAATTATATCTCATCTCTACTGCAGAAATAACCCTTACAAATTTATATAGAGATAGCATCATTCCAATAGAATCTCTTCCTATCATGCTTCAGGCTTATACACCTTGTTTTAGAAAAGAGGCGGGTAGTGCTGGGCGAGATACAAGAGGTATTATAAGACAACATCAATTTGATAAGGTGGAATTAGTTGCAATAACTACACCAGATAAAAGTGATGAAATGCAAGAAAAAATGCTTCTTAGTGCAAGCGGAATCTTAAAAGCATTAGATTTACCTCATCGCTTTATACAGCTTTGCGGTGGAGATTTGGGATTTAGTGCAAGTAATACGATAGATATTGAAGTATGGCTTCCAGGGCAAAATTGCTATAGAGAGATTAGCTCTGTATCAAATGTGCGAGACTTTCAAAGTAGAAGAGGAAAAATCAGATTTAAAGATGGTAAGAAAAATATTTTAGCCCATACATTAAATGGCTCATCACTTGCAGTTGGTAGGACAATAGTGGCAATTGTTGAAAACTATCAAAATAGTGATGGCACTATAAGCATTCCAGATGCGCTTAAAAAATACATGGCTTAATACATGGCAGAGAACACACAAAATCCAAATAATGATGATAAAACAATCATTCGTCTTGATGATGATAATCCAAATAAGCTATCCAATCTAAAAGATAAAACAAGATTATTTTTTACAAAACAAAAGCAAAAATTTAGTGGTTTTATTACAAAAGTTACAAATTTAATTAATATCATAAAAAATAATGCAATTTTGCAAAAAATATTAGGTAATAAAAAGCTATTTTATTTGATTCTTGGTTTTATTATAGGGATTATTGTTTTAATTGTTATTGCAGTTTTAACATTCAATAAAGAATCTCCATTAAGCGAGATTTACACCCTAAAACCTAAAAACAATATCATAAAAAATGATGGAACTAATTTTCAATTTAGTAGTGGCGAATTGCAAAATTGGATAGAGAAGGCATCTATACTTTATAATAGTGGTCAAATCACAGAAGCACTTGATATATACAGCAATATCGCGATATTTTCACAAAGTTTTTCAAGCTTTAATCTAGGTGTAGCAAAGCTAAAAGAAGGTGAATATAAAGATTCTATACAGGCATTTATAAATACTATTAATTCTGGTGAAAATGTAGCTGCTGCAGCGATAAATGCTGCACTAGCTTCATATATGATTAATGATTTGAAATCTTATGATTATTTTGTTGGTCTTGCTAGAGGAAAGCTAAGTGATTGGTATGATAAACCGCTTTATTCATATCTTTATTCGCTAATAAATTTTTATTCACAAAATTATTTTAATGCGCTCTCATCACTTAAACATCCAAGCTCTAATTTTTATAAAGATGAAAATGCCATTCTTGCTTCAAAGATCTATCTTAGCTTTAATGATAATTATAATGCTTTAAAAAGTTTATTAGATATATCAAGTGGAGATTATCGTTTTAGTACTGGATTGCTTTATGCACGCATGGGAGAGTATGATTTGGCATTTGAGCAAATTGATACTTATATAAGAGATAATGCTATAAACAATCCAAAAGAAAAAATAGCTTTAGGATTGGTTGAGATAAAAAGATCAAACTTTGCTCAAGTATCAAATATCTATGAAGATTTATTAAAGTCTCATTCACAAGAATCTTTGCAAAATATATATCCTATAAAAGTCAAACTCGCAGATTCTTTATTTGATATTAATTTAGTGCAAAAAAACTTCTGGAATCTAAGTCAAAGACAAAATATACTCGTTAATTATAGAGTGTTATTTTATTTTGCACCATTTAGGGTATTTGATGTTGAGAATACTTTATCTTTGCTAAGAGAGGGAGGCTTGGAATTAAGAATGGATAATATTGAAAAAGCAAGCTCTGCATTGCTTAGAGGTGAGATGTTATCTAGGATTAATACAAATATAACACAAAGCATAAGAGAGATTCTAAAATACAATATTAATAATGCCTTAGAGATAATGAAGCAAGCATCTTTGGTGTATCCAAATCATCAAGTTTTGCAATATAATCTAGGTCTTATATATGCACAATTAAATGATTTTGAAAATGCAAAAAAACATTTTATCAAAGCTTATCATTTAGATGAAAATGATGTTTTATCTGGAATCTTTGCACTTATGTGCCATCAGCTAACTTATAGTGATGGAAATCGTATTTTTAATGATATTACTTATAGTTTTGATAATATAAATTTTGATGATGTAGATAAAATGATGTTCCTTAGATCATTATTTGGTTTTGTCAATGGAAATATATCAGATGATATGACTTGGTTTGATAACGCAAAAAAAACACCAATGATGTATGCCCTAAATGCTCTTTATTCTATTAGTTCGCAAAATAGAGAAATCATATCAAATTCATTTAAAGATTTAGAGGTTGCTACAAATAGCGATATGGTGGCAGTCATGCTTCATCATATATCAAATTATTACAATCAAAATATAAAAGAATTTTCACTAAATTTATTTAACTTTTTTAAAAATGATTTAAAGAATCTTGATTTAGTTTATACTGGTCCATCACTTGCTAGAGAGCTTTATACTTTTATGGCATTTTTAGTTGGTGCAAATAGCTATGTAGATACATTGCTTACAAATAAATTATTAAATACACAAGGTGATATTAGCGGAATCTTGCAAGCTTTGGCGCTAAATTCTATTTATTTGGGTGATTTTGAAAAATCATTTGTATATTATAATAGCCTTATTGATGATTATAAAATAACAACTTCAGAGAATTATTTTTTAGCTGGTGTTGCAGCTATTGGAGCTGGGCATTATGATAATGCTGCTGCTTTGATACAATTATCAAGACTAGAATCTAGCTCAAATTTTGAGAGTAGATATGCACTTGGCTTGCTTCATCAAGCAATGGGTAATTTTAAACTAGCAAGCTTGCAGTTTGCACAAATTGGTGATACAGGATTTCAATCAAGATTTTTTGATTTTGAGATTGATACAAGTAATCTTTTGAAACAAGAGTGACTAAATGAGTAATATTTTTGATGGTTTAAATGATGAGCAAAAACGAGCTGTAGAGCATATCGATGGTGCCTTGCTTATTCTTGCTGGCGCTGGAAGTGGAAAAACAAAAACTCTAACTACAAGACTTGCTTATCTAATTGATGAAGTTGGAATAAGCCCGACTTCAACGCTTACTTTGACTTTTACAAATAAAGCTGCTAGTGAAATGAAGCAAAGAGCATTAAATCTAATTAGAAATAAAGATTCTGCGCCACCACTACTTTGCACTTTTCATAGATTTGGATTATTATTTTTAAAATTTCATATAAATAGAATCAATAGAGAGCCAAATTTTATTTTAATTGACACAGATGATAAAAAGAAAATTATAAAAAATCTGCATTCAAATCTACCTACAAGTTTTCTAGCTGCTGAAATTTCTAGATTTAAAAATGATATTGTATTGCCAAATGATATAAAAGAAATATCAAAAAATCCAATGCATAAGGAAATTGCAAAGATTTATGAGCAATACAATGCTTATTTATTAGCCAATAATATGCTTGATTTTGATGATTTATTGCTTGTTACTTATGAGATATTGGATTCTAATCCCTCTCTTGCAAGCGAGATTAGTGATAGATATAAATATATTATGGTTGATGAATATCAAGATACAAATGATTTGCAATATAAATTGCTTCAAAAATTATGTAAAGAGCATAGCAATATTTGTGTTGTTGGTGATGATGATCAAAGTATATATAGCTGGCGTGGGGCAAATATCAATAATATTCTTGATTTTACAAAACAATTTAGCGATGCAAAAGTCATTAAACTAGAACAAAATTATCGCTCAACTACACAAATATTAGAAGTAGCAAATAATCTTATTAAAAATAATGAAAAACGACTTGGTAAAAAGCTAAT
Source organism: Helicobacter sp. MIT 99-5507 (assembly GCF_003364295.1). Taxonomy (NCBI): domain Bacteria; kingdom Pseudomonadati; phylum Campylobacterota; class Epsilonproteobacteria; order Campylobacterales; family Helicobacteraceae; genus Helicobacter; species Helicobacter sp. MIT 99-5507. The sequence continues at coordinate 259,753 of NZ_NXLO01000003.1, read as the reverse complement.
AAGCGTCACTGGAAATGGTAAAGATGTAGAGATTCTAGAATCTATTGATGAAAGGATCGAAGCATTAAATATTGCAAGAAAAATTAAAAATCTCCTAAGAAATGGAGCAAAGCTAGAAGATATAGCAATTTTATTTCGATTAAATGCTTTAAGTAGAGCCTTGGAAGATGGATTAAGAAAAGAAAATATCCCATATAAGCTAATTGGTGCTGTTAGATTCTATGAAAGAGCAGAGATAAAAGATATTTTGAGTTATTTTAGGCTTATTATAAATATAGAAGATAATTTTTCATTTATGCGAATTATAAATCGCCCCAAACGAGGTATCGGGAAGGTTACGCAAGATAGATTAGAATCTTTTGTAAAAGCAAAGCAAATATCTATTTTAAAAGCTATTAGTAAATATAAAGATGAAATTGGAATCAATAAAAAACACTTAGATACAATAGAGGGAATATTTGATACTATAAATGAATTAAAAGAGATATTAGAGCATTCTACTATGGGATTTTTAGAAGCATTTAAAGAAAAAATAAATATTTTAGATACATTTAATAGCACAGAAGATGAAGTGGATAGAAAAGCAAATATAGACGAATTTTATGGATTTTTTAGAGATTATATTTTGCAAAATCCAACCGCCTCGCTAGAAGATTTTTTAAATGATATTGCATTAAGTAGCGATGATGATAAAAATATAGAAAATGCTATCTCCTGCATGAGTGTTCATTCTTCAAAAGGATTGGAATTTAAATATTTATTTATAATAGGATTAGAAGAAGGATTTTTTCCGCTTATAGGTGATACGACAGATATACAAGAGGAGCGAAGGCTTGGCTATGTCGCATTTACAAGAGCAAAAAGTGAGCTTTATGTTTCATTTGCTAAATCTAGATTCTACAAAGGCAAAAGGACAGAACTTCAAAAATCAAGATTCCTTGCTGAAGCAGGACTGATAGATGATATTGCAAAAGTAGATAATTATTCATTTAATCGCAATGATTTGGTAAATCATAAGATTTTTGGAATTGGTAGAATCTTAGATATAAATAAAAGTGGAAGCGATATGAAGCTAAAGATAAATTTTGGTGGAATAACAAGAGAAATCTTATCTTCATTTGTTAGTAAGGTGTGAAGTTTTGAGAATCTTATTTTTTTTATTATTCTTAAATTTTATTTATGCAGAAACTATTTTGGATAATAATGCAACAATTCCAATTAGTCAAAATCATAAAGCAATAATTTCACAAATAGAATCTTTTATAAAAGATAAATTTATAGCGACATACAAGCCTTATAATATTGTCATTCATAATATAGAAGTATCTCCTGCAATACAAATAAATCTAAATCAATTAAAGATTGATAAGATTATTTTTGATGATAGATTATTAAGGCGAGATAGTGGGAATTTTGAAGTCCATTTATATCACAATCAAAAACATCAAAAGGTATTTTTTAGCTTTAATATTAATGCAACTATCGATGCATTATCTGCAAGTAGTGATATAAAAACTAATGAAGTTATCACAAATAATAATTCCACTATCACGCAAATTTATATAGATAAAAATATGCAACTTCCAGCATCATTAAATATCATTGATGAATATTCTGCAAAGAGTTTTATTCCAAATGGTGCAATAATTTCAAATACAAAAATCACTCCAAAAATAATAGTGCAAAAAGGTGATATACTAGAAGTATTTTATAATGATGATAATATAAATATCATATTTAATGCAGAGGCATTAAAAAGTGCTTCAATTGGAGAGATTATAAAAGCTAAAAGTTTGCAAGGAGATAGAATAGTAAATATAAAAATATTAGGTGACAAAAAGGCAGAAATGCAATGAAACTAATAGTTGGAATCTGTGGTGCAAGCGGTGCAATGCTAGGACTGAAATTTTTATCCAAGATTTGGGATAGGGATGATTTAGAGATATTTTTAGTAGTTAGCAATGGCGCAAAAAAGACAATGCTTTTTGAACATAATATTGATTTTGATAATTTCAACACTCCACTATTACAAGATTTACATAAAAGCAAAATCAAGATTCTAGATGATTTAAATCTAGGTGAGTGTATATCATCTGGGTCATTTGGAATTGATGCTATGGCTATTATTCCATGTAGCATGAATACATTAGCAAAGATTGCTTGTGGGATTAGTGATAGTCTTATTACTAGAAGTGCTCTTGTGTGTTTAAAAGAGCGAAAAAAACTACTTCTTGCACCAAGAGAAATGCCACTAGATTCTATATCATTAAATAATATGCTTATTTTATCAAAAGAAGGGGTGGTTATTGCACCACCTATAATTGGATATTATTCTAATATTTCTAGCTTAGAGTCTATGGAAGATTTTTTGATAGGAAAATGGCTTGATATTTTAAATATCAAAAATTCTATATATAAAAGATGGGGTAATTCTTGAGTAAAATTGCTATATATCCTGGGACTTTTGATCCTGTTACAAATGGGCATTTAGATATTGTTAGGCGAAGTTGTGAAATTTTTGAAAAAGTGATAGTTGCAGTAGCAGAATCTAGCACAAAAAATCCTATGTTTAGTCTTGAATGTAGAGTAGAGATGCTAAAACTTGCAACAAAAAAAATAGATAATGTGACAATAGAGCCGTTTTCCTGCCTTTTAGCAGATTTTGCAAAACAAAAAGAATCTAATATTTTAGTGCGAGGGCTTAGGGCTGTTGGTGATTTTGAGTATGAATTGCAGATAGGATATGCAAATTCTTCACTAAATAGCGATTTAGGGACTGTGTATTTTATGCCTACATTAAAAAATATATTTATTAGCTCAAGTATAGTTAGATCTATACTCGTATATAGCTACAATGTAGAGCATTTGGTGCCAAAAGAAGTATATACATATATCAAATCTAATTTTCGTATCAATGGAGATTGATAATGTATATAGTCTTAGAAGGTGTTGATACAAGCGGGAAAAGCACACAAATAGAGCTTTTGGGCAAAAAATTTAAACATGCAATCTTTACAAAAGAGCCAAGTTCTAGCACTTTTGGTATGCAAATAAGAGAATTAGCATTGCATGGAAATTTAGACAATACCACGCAAGCATTATTGTTTATGAGCGATAGGGCAAATCATACAAAAAATTTGATACTACCAAATAAAGATAAATTAATAATAAGTGATAGAAGTTTTATAAGCGGAGTTGCTTATTGTTCTTCTCTTGATTTTTATTTACTTTTAAATCTAAATCTTGCAATTGCAAAAAAACCAAATTTAGTTGTGATATTGGAAACAAATAAGGAAATATTGCAAAATAGACTTAGCTCCAAGATTCTAGATGATATAGAAAATACTGGAGTTATGAATCTTTTAGAAATCCAAAAAAAGATATTTACTATTGTAGAGATTCTAAATATTGATTATATAGCTATACCTTGTGATAAAAACAAAGATGAGATTTGTGAAATCATTTGTTCAAAAATAAAAGAGTTGAATTAATTGAAGTGTATATTATGTCAAAGTTTAAGCATAAGACTTATTTGTCCATCTTGTGATAAAAAAATAACGCTCTCACCAAAGAAAAGAAAAACTTTTGATGATTTTGTTGTGTATAGTTTTTTTAATTATCAAGATATAGAATATTTATTAAGAAGTAAATATAGCTTGATAGGTAGCAGAATCTATAAGATTCTAGCTAGAAAGGCATTTTTATATTTTATAGATGAAGTTGGAAGCACATTTGATTCTCTTAATATTTTTAGCATTGGGATTGATGATAGGGTAAAAAAATATTATTCACATTGCGGTGTGATTATAAAAGAATTTGATAGTATTTTTTATCCATTGTTTGGAGTATTGGTTTCAAATAATGATATTTGCTATGCAGGAAAAACTCTAGCATATAGAGAATCTAATAAAAAAGATTTTATCTACACAGGTAAAAGAAATATTGATGTAGTTTTATTTGATGATATAATCACAACAGGGCTAAGCATAAAAGAGGCTAGGGAAGTTTTGCAAAAAAATGGAGTAAATGTATTATTTGCTCTTACATTAAGTGATGCAAGAAATATTTAAATATTTTTTATTACAAAACAATCCAAAACACCGCACAGCCATAAAACAAAACAACTAAAAATAGCAGAATCTACATTTATTCACAATACCTTAAAATATTGCACAACCCACAACACTAACCAACAAAGAACCCAGCCAAAAGCCATACTAGCATTGTAATCTTTATTTTTTGCCTTATGTTCAAGAATTTGTCAAGTAATCTTTACAATTACAAAGCGTTTGTGCAATGTTTTCACCCGTGTTGTGCTTCAAGTATTTAGCAAGGCGCAGAATCAAGACATAAGCTTCTGTCCGCGGTTATACGCCATATTAATGGATTGTTGATTTTTTGCACCCTGCCTGCAACTTTATCCGCTTCACACTTTCGGCGCAATAGATGCGACAATCTTGCTAAGCAGCTTCTATGTTTTACATAAAATTTATAAACTCAATCGTTATTCATCTTGACAAACACTAAGTGTTAGAATTTATAATTGCATTTATGCATAGAATCTGCCAAGATTCTAAATACTAAGCAAAAGGATAAATATGAAATTATTGCGATATAGCAAAAAGGAGCGTTGTGTGCGCTATCTGCGGCTTGTTTGCTTGGAATCTGTGCATTGCAAGCACAAGATTCCACACTAGATTCAGCTTCCACAATGGAGCATTTGAGTTTCCCGCATGATTACAAAAACGGCGTGATGTATGCAAGTATCAAGCGGGGCAATGTTATCGAGGATATTTGCGCCCAAAAGGCTGACATAAAGGCGCTTCAAACAGATGGCAAGCTGCCCGAATTAACGACTATCACGATGGAAGAATATGCTAACAATGGCGGAGTGCGCGGGCAGCTTAATCGCTATATTATTATGCAAAAGCGCGACAAAAAATGGCGTTTTGAGGCTTTCAATGCGGATAAGAGACTTAATACCGCTGAAAACACCAACCGCTGCTTAAGCTGCCATACAAGCTCGCTTAGCGGTGAAGATATTGTATTTACGCTAGATTCGATGCGCAATTTAAGGAAATAAATGAAAAAAATATATATTTATATGTATTTTTTGTAGTAGCATGGGGAAAAATACCAGCTGAGCAATTACAACAAGAATGCAATGATGGCGATGTAGAAGCATGTTTTAGTCTTGGCTTAATATACAACGATGGAATAGGTGTTAAACAAGATTACAAAAAAGCAATAGAGTTATATACAAAATCTTGTGATGGTGGAGATTCTGTAGGTTGTTATCATGTTGGTTATATATATGCTAAAGGACAAGGTGTTGAGCAAGATTTAAAACAGGCAAAAGAATTTATTGGCAAGGCTTGCGATTTGGGAAATCAAGAATCTTGTGAGGTATATAGAGAATTAAATGAAGCAGAGAATTAAGCCTTGCTATGTATTTTGCTTAATTGTTACTTTTGCTAAGACAAAGTTTTGATGATTTAGGAGCATAAAAATTCTAGGAGCTTTTGTATATATCAAAAAATCTAATATGCAAATTTGTGCTAGATTCTGCTTTGTATATAAATTTATTTCTTTTTATATCACCAATTTTTGGATAAATTATATATCCATTTTTGCACTTATATTTCTCAAGATAAGCAAAAAGCTGATATAAATCGCTTTGTGAGATTGCATTAATAGAATCTATGATTTTCCATTTTGTATCAAGTATGGCAAGTGGCGGTTCTTTATCTTGATCTTTTCTGTAAATTACTATATCAGGGCATAGCTAGAATCCGTCTTTTTCATTTTGTGTTACTAGATATTTGGATTTTTCTTGCGATTTTACTATGTATTTTTTACTACGTTTTTTATATAAAAAGCTACAAAGCTTTCAAAAAGTTTATTCATATCAAAGAGCAAAGCACTAGCCTTTGAGCTTCCACTATATGGGCTTGGAGTGAGTTTTTCTAAAAAGAGTTTGCACCAAGGTAAAATTTGCTCATAAGCCTTAAAATGCCTTGAATTTACACATTTTGCAAAATCAGCCTTATAATTTGTGCTTTGAGCTATATCATCAAAAATAAAGCGAAATTGCAAAAGTCTTGTGCTTGAGCTAAATTTAAGCTTTTGAAGCTTTAAAAGTGAAGCAACTATAAGGCGGTTTTGAGATAGGTTTTGGCTATACTCATCAGCAAGGGTGTAAAAGCGTTCTTTGTGGGCAAAATTGTGCTTAAGATTTTGATTAAAAAGCAATTTGCCTTTTAAAAAAGTGCGGTTTGTTCATAATCTATATAATCACTTTTTATACCCTGTTTGACAAGCTTTTCAAGCTCATCTAAAAACAAGGACACAAAATTTCAAGCAAAGGAAGATTTTGGCTTTTAAAGTTGCGATATTTCTTTGCTTAAAAGGAGGGTTTTTTAAGGGTTTTAAGCATATTAAGAAGCAAATCTTGAGCTTTTTTGGCTGAAAATTTGCTTTCTTTTGCTTGTGAATTTGAAGCTTTATTTTATAAATCTTGCTCTAATTTCTTTTTGCCTCTAAAAATCTTAGGCAAAATTTCAAGACAAAAACCACTTTGGGTTTGGATTAAACCCACATAATTTCTTACTTTAAGCTTGTTTAAACCATAAAACTAGGGTGTTATTTGTTTTCATTGTTTAGCTATTTTTATTTATTATATCTTGGAATTTCTTTAAATCCCGCTCCTTAGAATCAGTGATTTTATATATCGTCTTTTCACTATCAAGCTCATTAAAGTTGTTATCAAAAAGATTCGGCTTTTTCAAAAAAGAAAGAATGCCCGATTGCGTGTTCTCTATCAAGCAAAAACTCTATACGATTATTTATCGCAGAGAGGATACCAAATAAAATTTTACTTTCTTTAACTCCATATTCATCAATAAAATTATTCTCGCTAATACTATCTACATCGTTTTTAACAAGCCAAATCTCTTTTAAAGCCTCAGCATTTGGCATCATCTCAACAAATTCAAACCTCCTACGCAAAGCTGTATCAAGCAAAGCAATACTTCGATCTGCTGTATTCATAGTGCCTATGATATAAAGATTATTTGGCACTCCAAATTCTTTGTCAATATTGTCAATATTATAACTATATGGAAGTTTTACTTTTAAAGATTCTTTTTCGCCAAGTCTTTTACTTGGTTCTATCAAGGTGATAAGCTCCCAAAAAAATTTTAGAGATATTACCTCTATTAATCTCATCAATGATGAGGATGTAAGGTTTTAACTTTTCTTTAACATTGATATTTCGAGCTTTAAATTTTGTATCTTTAAATTCTTTTAACTTTTTATAAAACATAAAATAATACACAGCATTGCCATGAAATCCTCTTTACTTGCCTTGAATGCTTTGAAATTTTCGTAAGCCATTAAACTTAATTCTTTTAAAATACCATCTTTTGTTTTATAAATCATATTTTCAGGATCATCAATATTTGGCTTAATACCTTCCACAAATTCCTCATAAGAATAACTTTGATGAAAAGTAATAAATTCAATTTGTCCTAGTTTTCTAAACTCATCAAATTTAAGTTTTTGCTCCTTGCGTGTTAAATTTTCTGTATTAACTCCTAAAATTTCAAAAGCTTTACCAATAGTCGCATAAGTTTTCCCAGTGCCCGGAGGTCCATAAAGAATTTGATTTAAAGGTGGCTTTTGCATAAAAACTCCTTATTATTTTGGTATTTTTCTACCAAAGATATTTATTTGCAATTCAAATTCACAAGTTTTAGATTCTATCAAGAATGGTGATTTATATTTTGTGATATTTTCTAAATAGATTCTAAAGTTTGCTTTATCTAAGATATTGATTATTTCTCCTAGATTCTGTGGTTTATCATGTCTTTGATGATATTCAATAAATATATTTTGGATATTATTTAGGGAATCTTTACAATCTAGCAGGACTTCATTTTCAGCACCTTCAATATCAATCTTTAAAAAATCAATATAGCTATGTTTTAAGAGGATATTTTTTAAAGCAACAGAATCTATTTTTTGTGTATTTTTAGAATCTAGCTCTATATGACCACCATCAGCACCATCGCTAGCAAAGTAGATTCCATTATCATCAATCCATATTGCTTTATTGTGCAGTTCTATATTATTTGCATTATTATTTTTTATATTTTGTTCTAAATATTGAAATATTTTTTTATCTGCTTCAAATGCATAAATTTTACAATTTTCATATAGCTTTTTAAAATAAAGCACGCTAACACCTACATTTGCACCACAATCAATAATGAGTGGCTCTTTATTTTTGGATTTAAATTTATATATCTCATCTCCAAAAATTTCTTTTATTTGATAGATGAAGCTTAAACTATCAGGAATATCAAATATCAAATCTCTAAATTTAATATTTTTCTTCTCTTTATACCTTGCTGCCCCCCCCCAACTTATCAAATAATGAATAAACATCTCTTGCGTAATATTTATTTGTAGCATAGTGATATATTGGTCTTAGTATGTCTTTTATTAAATATTTCATTTTTTTCCTTTAATCTACTTGTTAATCAAATATCATATTCATATAAAAAATATCTTTTAAAAAGATTCTTAGAAGAGAAAAGATATTTGCTATGTAGGCATTTTATTTTATTATTCCTTATAAGAATCTTGCTATAAGATAGCCGCTTTTATACACAAAAGCCTTTGTTTTTATAGATTTATTAGTCTAATACCACTCTCTTTTTTCTAAAATCAAATATTGTATTCATATCAAAATGTCTTTTAAAAAGATTCTAGGAAGGGAATAAAGATGTGTTTTATGTTCATCAAATATACTTCCATGCCTTGTTGTAGTAGCACTTTTAAAACCTATATTTTTTATTAATTCAAAATGTTTCTTTGATACTTCTATCCTGCCTCCAAATGGATATGCAAAATGTTTTGGAATAAATCCAAAATGATTATTAAAAACATTATTTGCTTTTAATATATCTTGTTTTATTTCTTCATCATTTATATTATTAAAGATTGGGTGAGAATATGTGTGATGTCCAAGTGTCATTAGATTGTCTTTGTCATTTAACATAAAATTTATATCATCATAATTTAGTGCTAAATCATTATATTTATCCATATCATAGTTTATGCCTATTTCTTGCATTGTGTTTTTTGCATGTTCATAATCATTGATTTTTGATATAAGATAATCTCTAATTTTTAAAAAAGTTATATTTTTCTCTTCTATTGTATCTAGCTTTATTTTTTCATCATTAAATATTATACTTGAATGTTGCAATAGATAATCTTCAAGCCCAAACCACCACATATTTGCTTTTTTCTCTAAAAATGAAGCACAAGTATAAATACAAAATGGAATCTTATGTTTTTTAAAAATATCAAATCCATATGTAAGATTGTCTTTATATCCATCATCAATTGTGATACAAATATTTTTCTTTTGTAAGGTGTTGTTGTTTAGATGATTTATCAATTCATCAATAGATATAAAGCTATAGCCATCATTTTTTAAATTTATGATAAAGGATTCTAAGAAATCTGGGCTAATTTTCATATTTTCATTTGCAGGAAGTTTATTTGGATTTATTGGAGCTATTTGATGTAGCATAAATATTACACCTTTGCCTTCAAAAATTTTTCTTCTTAAATTACCTATTACCCCCCCCCTACTATTCAAAACAGCTTTTATTTTTTGTTTCATAGTTTTTCCTTGTTTAAGTTTTTATCTGACTTTTTTGCAACAATAGTAATTAATATTTGATAATCTGGGTCTTTATAAAAAATTTCATCTTTGCTTAATTCTTCGCTTGCAATTCCATGCAATTCTGCTACAGCAGCCAATACATTGCCATAAGTGCTAACTTCTATTTCATCTCCAAATATTTCTTCAAAATCTTTTTTTATTCCCATATCACTAAATCTATAATAATCTCCCCATCTCTCATAATTATATCTTGATATCTGGATGAGACCACAAACACTTACCAAAGCTACTCCACCTTGTTTTAGCATGGAGTGAATCCCTTGTATTGCTTTTTTATAATCATGTATGAAGTTTAATGTAACAGTGCAAATAAAACAATCTAAATAATCTTTTGGAAGATTCTCGTATTTTGTCAAATCACCAATGATTGTCGCAGCTGGATTATCATTTGTATAATGCAAAATTTCACTTTTTACTACATTGCTACCAAATTGTTTTGTATATGTAGATTCTGCTATTTCGCATACAATGCCTTTGATGTGATGTTTATTTTTTTGCAAAAAATCATTTGTATAGATTCTATCAATTGGAGTTCCCCTATCAAATCCAAATACTCTAGAAACCGGCTCTAGCTGTCTTAAATTATGCCATTGTGGCGGATTTACTTTTCTATATATTAATTTTTATATTTATTAATATATGTTTTATTTTTCTTAAAAAATTCATATTTCTCCTAAATTTCGATTTTAAATTTAAGGTTGGATTCTATTATATTTTAGATTAGAATCTTTAAATTATTTTAGATACAAAAGAGTGATTATGATTTGTGTTTTTGATTGTGAAAGTATCCCAGATGTGGAGCTTCTAAGAGAGGTTTATGATTATAAAGGTAGTGATATAGATGTATGTGAAATTGCATTTAAAACACAAGAAAGTATTAATGGAAGCTCATTTTTGCCACTCCCATTTCATAAAATAATATCTTTATCTGCTGTGATTTGCGATGAGAATTGTAATTTTATAAAAGTTGTTAATTACAAAGAAGGATTAAGCGAGCAAGAAATAATAAGCGATTTTTTGCATTATTTTAATAAGCACAATCCAAAATTAGTAAGTTTTAATGGTAGAAATTTTGATATTCCTCTTATTATGCTTAGAGCAATGAAATATAATCTTAATGCTAGTGCTTATTTTGAAATCCAGAATCCAAAATACAATAAAAGCAAATGGGAGAATTATCGTAGTCGTTATAGTGAGAATTTTCATATAGATTTGCTTGATTGTCTTGGTTCTTTTGGTGCAGTAAGGGCTATGCGTCTTGATATAGTTTGTAAAATGGCAAATATTCCAGGCAAATTTGATACAAGCGGTGATGATGTATTTAGACTTTATTATGAAAATAAGATTCAACAAATAAATGATTATTGCCAAAGTGATGTATTGAATACTTATTGGCTATTTTTAAAATATTTATTATTGCAAGATAAAATAAATATAGAAGATTATGCAAATTTATTAAATGTTTTTTTTGATAAGATTCCACAAAATAAAAATTATACAGATATATTTAAAGATTATATTACACAAGAATTAAATAGATTGTAGGAGGATTTTTTTGCTTTCAAGAGATATTGCTATGTATTCAAAACTAAGATATGAAATACGAGCTTATATGAGTTTTATTTTTGAGCAAAATATAAAAAACTATATGCCAAATACAAGCATTAATCAAGTCCAAAGTAGAATGGTTAGAATTCATAATGAAATAAAAATTTTTAATACATTTTATATACTTGATGAAAATGGAATCTTAGTAAATGGAATCTTTGATAGAAAACAAGCAGATGAGTTTATAGATTCTGATTTTTCAAATAGATCATATTATTATGAAAGCATAAAAGAAAGACGGATTGTAATAACAGATCCATATCCTTCAAAAATAGGTGGAAAGCTCGTAGTAACTGCGTCTTATCCTGTATATGACAATAAAAATAAATTGATATGTATAGCTTGTATTGATATATTATTAGAAGATGCTTTGTCTCTTTCGCTTTCCCCTACTTTATATGGCTATTTTTCAAAATTTAGTATGTTTATTTATGCGATTTTATCTGCGTTATTGTCACTTGTTGCATTGTTGTTGCTTTCAAAAGGTGTTTGGAGTTTGATTGTTGCAATAGATAATTTTAATAGTCTTGATATTAAAGATGTGTTTGAATCTACTATTTTACTTACTCTCTCGCTTGCAATTTTTGACCTTGTTAAAGCTATATTTGAAGAAGAAGTATTAGGCAGAGGTGTAAATGAAAATTATAGAGCAGTCCATAAAACTATGACTAGATTCTTAGGTTCAATTATCATTGCTATAGCAATTGAAGCATTGATGCTTGTATTTAAATTTACTATTACACAACCAGATAAACTTTTGTATGCCGTATATCTAACAGGTGGTGTCACAATGCTGCTTGTTGGGTTGTCAATCTATGTAAAATTTGCTTATGGTGCAAGTGAAAACCTTAAGCGTAAAAAATAAATATTAGGCTTGGTGTGATGATGAAGGTTGCAATTTTAAATTATAATATTGGGAATCTTGCAAATGTCAAAAATGCTTTACAAACTTTTGATAATGTATTTGTCGATATTGTATGCGATGTGGATTTAATCGCTAGTTATGATAAAGTTATTTTGCCAGGCGTTGGTGCATTTGAAAATGCAATGAAGCATTTGAGGGACAATAATATGGATGAAGCGATTTATTCATTTATAAAAAGTGGAAAACATATTCTTGGAATCTGCCTTGGAATGCAACTTTTATTTGATAAGAGTTATGAATTTGGAGAGCATTTAGGGCTTGGATTAATTAGTGGAGAGGTAGTAAAATTTAGAGATTCCACTCTTAAGATTCCACATATTGGTTGGAATATGATTGATATAAAACAAGATAGAGGATTGCTAAAAGGCATAAAAAATAATGAATACTTTTATTTCGTGCATAGCTATTATGTAGAAGCAAAATATAAAGAAAATATTCTTGCTATGTGTAATTATGGTAAAAATTTTAGTGCCATTGTCCAAAAAGACAATATATTTGGCATACAATTCCACCCAGAAAAAAGTTCAAATGCAGGATTAAAAATATTAAATAATTTTATAAATTTATAAAGGTAGGTTATAAATGTTAGTAATTCCAGCCATTGATTTAAAAGATGGAATGGTAGTTAGGCTCTATAAAGGTGAAATGAATAGTGCAAAAGTCTATGGAGAGCCATTTGAATTTGCACGTGCATTTGAAAATTATGGTGCAAAATGGATTCATATAGTAGATTTAAATGGAGCATTTGCTGGAATCCCAAAAAATATAGAACAAATAAAAAAGATTCGAGAATCTTGCAATCTAAAAATTGAGCTTGGCGGTGGTATTAGAGATGAAGATACCATTAAGCAATATTTATCATTAGGAATAGATAGATTGATTCTTGGCTCAATTGCTCTAAAAAATCCTACTTTTGTAATAGAAATGGCTAAAAAATATCCAATAGCAGTTGGAATTGATGCAAAAAATGGAAATGTGTCAATTGATGGTTGGGCAAATACAGATTCTACAAGTGCTATTTCTTTGGCAAGTAAATTTAAAGGCAGCAAGATTGAGACTATAATTTGCACAGATATCAATAAAGATGGCACAGGAAATGGCATAAATCTTGATTTTACAAAACAAATTGCACAAGCTAGTGAGATTCCTACGATTGCAAGTGGTGGATTTCGTAGTGATGATGAATTAGAAATGATGCTAAGCGATAAATATATCAGCGGTGTGATTGTTGGCAAGGCATTTTATGAGGGCTGGATAAATTTAAGGGATATTTTTGTAAAATATCAAGCTTAAAGTTATATATGTTATTATATCAACTCAATTGCTTATTAATAAAAGGAGATACCATTGAAGTTGCTTGTTGTTGATGATAGCTCTACAATGAGAAGGATTATAAAAAATACACTTCAAAGACTTGGATATGAAGATATTTTGGAAGCAGAACATGGACTACAAGCATGGGAATTATTAGATACTATAGATGGTATAGATATTCTTATAACAGATTGGAATATGCCTGAAATGAATGGTCTTGATTTGGTAAAAAAAGTAAAAGGCGATCAAAGATTTGCTAATATTCCAATTATTATGGTCACTACTGAAGGTGGTAAAGCAGAAGTTATTACTGCATTAAAGGCTGGCGTAAATAACTATATTGTAAAACCATTTACTCCACAAGTATTAAAAGAAAAACTAGAAGCAGTGCTAGGAGTGAATGAACTTTAGTATAGTGTTATGGATAAATTTTATTTTGAAATATGCATTATTCCAAATGCTTTTTTTGATATTTTTGTAAGCCAGATAGCTGATTTTACTTCACAAGCATTAGAAGAAAATACTATAGATGGAGAATCAAGTATTATTCTTCGTATAAATGAGAATATAGAATCTAAGCTCATACCTTATTTAAATCAATTATGTAAAAACTTAAGTCAAATAAATTCTACTTGTGTTAATTTTAAATACAGTATTTCTAAAAAGAAAATTGAAGATTATATAGAGACTTACAAAAAATCCATCACAGGTTTAGAATGTAGCTGTTTTTATATACATCCAAGCTGGATAAAACCAAAAGATTCTAAGATAAATATCACTTTAGAACCATCTTTAGCCTTTGGCACAGGACATCACGCAAGCACATTTATGAGTATAGAAGCAATTGTATCTTGTATAAATAAATCAAAAAAGAATCCTACATTGCTTGATGTTGGCTGTGGAAGTGGAATCTTAGGACTTTGTGCTTATAAATTAGGTGCAAATGTGAGTTTGTGTGATATTGATGATTTAGCAATAAATGAGAGTAAGAAAAATTTTTTAGCAAATAATGCTACAATTACAGATATATGGCTTGGCTCCTTAGAATCTGTCAATAAGAAGCATGATTCTATAAATAAAAAGTATGATATTGTAGTTGCAAATATTATCGCTTTAGTTATTATAGAGCAAGCCAATAGTCTCTTATCATCATTAAATGATAATGCTTTTTTAATATTATCTGGCATATTAGATAAATATGCAAGTTTGATAAAAGATAAATTTAAATGCCTACATTTAGTAGAAGAAAAAACAAAAGATGAATGGGTTACATTGATATTATCAAAATGATACCTATTGCAAAGGAATATAATGAGACAAAATAACAAACCAAACAGCCCAATAGGCGGGAATCCGATATTAATTTTTGCAATTTTTACTATTGTTGTGATTTTGATATTTAAGGTCTTTTCACCAGGTGGTTCAGTCTTGAGTGGTGGTATTTCACAAACTATAAGTTATTATGAATTAAAACAATTGATAGAAAATAAAGAAGTCGAACAAGTAAGCATTGGGCAGACTATCATTAAGGCTCAAGGGGATAAAGATGGTCAAAATATTATTTATACTGCAAAAAAGGTAAATGATAGCTCTCTTGTTCCATTGCTAGATTCAAAATCTATTCCTTATAGTGGTTTTAGTGAGACTAATTGGTTTACTGATATGTTAGGTTGGCTTATACCTGTATTTATCATACTTGGTTTATGGATGTTTATGGCAAGTAGAATGCAAAAAAGTATGGGCAATGGAATCTTTGGTATGGGCAATGCAAAGAAACTTGTCAATGCTGAAAAACCGAAAGTAAGATTCGATGATATGGCAGGAAATAAAGAAGCAAAAGAGGAAGTTGTAGAAATCGTTGATTTTTTAAAACATCCAGATAGATATGCAAGCATTGGTGCAAAAATACCAAAAGGAGTATTGCTTGTTGGACCTCCTGGCACAGGTAAAACATTGCTTGCAAAAGCTGTTGCAGGTGAAGCAAATGTACCGTTTTTTTCAATGAGTGGAAGTAGTTTTATAGAAATGTTTGTAGGACTTGGAGCAAGTCGTGTAAGAGATTTGTTTGATATGGCAAAAAAAGAAGCCCCAAGTATTATATTTATTGATGAAATTGATGCAATAGGTAAATCAAGGGCTGCAGGCGGTATGATAAGCGGTAATGATGAAAGAGAACAGACTTTAAATCAGCTTTTAGCAGAGATGGATGGATTTAATTCTGATAGCTCACCAGTTATTGTTTTGGCTGCTACAAATAGACCAGAAGTACTAGATCCGGCACTTCTTAGACCTGGAAGGTTTGATAGACAAGTTTTAGTTGATAAACCAGATTTTAATGGAAGGGTAGATATTCTAAAAGTTCATATCAAATCTGTTAAATTAAGTCGTGATGTAGATTTACAAGAGATAGCTAGACTTACTGCAGGACTTGCAGGTGCGGATTTGGCAAATATCATAAATGAAGCTGCATTACTTGCAGGCAGAGCTAATAAACAAGAAGTTTCGCAGCAAGATTTTAGAGAAGCAGTTGAAAGAAGTATCGCAGGGTTAGAGAAAAAATCACGTAGAATCTCACCAAAAGAAAAGAAAATTGTAGCTTATCATGAAAGTGGGCATGCTGTGATTGCAGAGATGACAGAGGGAGCAAGTAAGGTAAATAAAGTATCTATTATACCTCGTGGAATGGCAGCTCTTGGATATACATTGCATACTCCAGAAGAAAATAGATATTTGATGCAAAAACATGAGCTAATTGCAGAAGTAGATGTTTTATTAAGCGGTAGGGCAGCAGAAGATGTATTTTTAGGCGAGATTTCAACAGGTGCTAGCAATGATTTGGAACGAGCCACTGATATTTTAAAATCAATGATTAGCTATTATGGCATGACAGATGTTAGCGGATTAATGGTGTTAGAAAAACCACGCAATAGTTTCTTAGGTGGCGGACTTGGAAATCAAAGAGAATTTAGTGAAAAAACTGCTGAAGATATGGATAATTTTATAAAATCAACACTAAATGATAGATATAACTTCGTAAAACAAACTCTAACCGACTATAAAGAAGCTATAGAATTGATGGTAAGTGAGCTTTTTGAAAAAGAAGTTATAGATGGTAGTAGGGTAAGAGATATTATATCTGAATTTGAGGTAAAAAATAATCTACCTACACGGCTTGTAGCACGCGAACAGCTAGATGATTGATAATGAATAAAGCAAAAAAAATACAAACTACAAATCAAATTATTGCAAGAGAGGGCATAAAGCCTATATTATTTAGTGGTATTTTGGTATTTTTTTGTATTTTTATATATTTGCAAGTTTTTGCATTAATATTTTTTATTATTTGTTTATTCTTTATCGTGCTTTTTAGGAATCCAGAAAGAATATCAAAATATCGTAAAGATGGTGCGATTCTTGCACCATGTGATGGAATAATTCGTGATATATCTATAAATGATAATGAAGTTACGATAAAAATAGAGATTGGATTATTTGATGTTGGGATACTTAGGACACCTATGTTTGTAGATTCTATTGGTACTATTTATAAATATGGTTTATTTATAAAAGATGATGAAGCATTAAAAGAAGTATTAAATACAAAGCATTGCATCAATGGAATCCAAAATGATAATACAATCTATTCTATAAAACTATATCCTGAAATTTGGAATAAGGTTAGCATATATGATGTAAATCTAGCTTTTGCAGGTGATAGAATAGGATTTATGAAATATGGCTATTTGGTATTAAGTATATATTCTCCATGTGATATTAAAATCCAAAGAGGTGATAATGTTTTTGCTGGGCAAAGTTTGCTTGCAAAAATTTGACTTTAAAGAAGGCTCTTATGAAGATTAATCCATTATTTATCATTCCAAATTTATTTACAGCTACAAGTGCTTTTTTGGGAGTATTAAGTATTATATATGCATCTAAAGGCAGGATAGAGTTTGCTTGTTGGCTTGTAATCGTATCAATGATATTTGATGGACTTGATGGTAGAGTTGCAAGAATAACAAATACATCAAGCAAATTTGGGGTTGAATTTGATTCACTTTGTGATGTAATTGCATTTGGTTGCGCACCTGCGATATTATTATATTTTTCAATCGGGCAATATTATGATAGATTTGGTGCCATGGTTAGCTGTCTTTTTGTCGTCTTTGGGGCTATTAGACTTGCTAGATTTAATATCGCTACAAATAATAATGATATAAGCAAGTATTTTATAGGACTTCCAATACCATCAGCTGCTATTTTTGTAGCTACTATGATAGTATTAAAGATTCGATATGATGTATTTAAAGAATATTCTACTTATCTTTTGATTGCAGCATTTTTGGTAGGAATCCTTATGGTTAGCAACGTTCGTTATCCTAATTTCAAGCAAGTAAAATGGAAATTATCAAGTTTTGTTTTGCTTGTAATTATACTTGCTATATTATTTGTGCATCCAATAGAAAGTATATTTAGCTTAATAAGCATATATATTTTATTTGGATTAATTAGATATATATATCTTGTAGCCTCAAGGATAATATTTAAAAGAGTGAGTAATTAATTTTTTATAATTATTTATTTGCTTTTTTGTGTATTTGTTCTTGAATCTTATATGCGATTTTCATCGCCATCATACCATCATATTGATTTGGTATATTATTTTTTACTACATTTCCTTTACATAAATTGATAAAATCTATCAACTCTAGGAGTAAAGATTCTTGGGCTCGCACTTCTATTGTTTCGGTATTTGAGCTAATTGATACATTACCAAATCTTTGTTCTACACTTTGTTTATTTACAAATACTTCTTTGCTAAGCAAATTACAATCAATATATTCACTATCAGTTGTGATACTTATTTGTCTAATTCGTTTTTCTGTGATTCTGCTTGCAACAATATTTGAAAAGATTCCATTTTTATGCGTGAGAATTGCTCTTGCATATTCAATCATTCCATTTATCACCACACCTTGCGCATATACTTCATCTACTTCACCATTTAGATTGAGTGCTAAATCAATATCATGTATCATTAAATCAATTATTACATCGACATCCGTTATTCTATTACTCATTTTATTTGTTCTAACCAAATCAATATTGATTATTTTATGCGTATTTTGTAGTATATTTTTTAGCGTTATTATTGCTGGATTGTATCGCTCAATAAAGCCAACTTGAATATTTAAACCCTTTTGTTTGGCTAAATCTAGTATGATTTGAGAAGATTCTAGAGTGTTTGTTAGTGGTTTTTCTACAAAGATATTTTTTACATAATCACTTACTTTATTTATATAATCAAAATGCGTAAATGTCGGAGTTACTATTATACACCCATCACATTGTACTAAATGAGAATCTAAATCATTTGATACTTTTACATTAAACTTTTTTGCTATTTCCTTGCAGGCTTCTTCATTTATATCATATATAAAAGTAATTTCTACATCTTTTAGCATGCTTAGGATTCTAAGATGGTTTTGCCCCATCTTGCCTATACCAAGTAATGCGATTTTTATTATTTTATCCATTGATACACTCTATAATCTTGTCTTGTTCCTCTTTTGTGATAAATGGACTAAAAGGGATTGAGAGAATCTCATCACATACCATTTCAGTAACCTTAAAATCACCTTTTTTGTATATACCGAGATTGCATACTATTTCTTGTAGATGAAGTGGTATAGGGTAGTGTATAGCATATGGTATATTGTGTTTATTTAGTTTGTTTGTTAGATTCTCTCTATCTTTACATCTAATTGAATATTGGGCATATACACTTTCATATCCATTTTCTACAAATGGTGTAATCACATTTTTTAAATGTTTATTATAATATTTTGCCTTTTGCCCTCTAAGAGAAATTTCATTATCTAAATATTTTAATTTGATATCTAAGATTCCAGCCTGCAGTGCATCAAGCCTAGCATTTAATCCAATATAGCTATGTTTGTATCTTTTGGTTTGTCCATGATTTAAAAGACATCTTATTTTGTCATTTAATCTATCATCATTGCAAAAAATAGCCCCACCATCACCATAGCACCCAAGAGGTTTGCTTGGAAAAAAGCTTGTTGTTGCTATAAAACTTGCATTGCAAGATTTATATTTTTTATTGTTATAAGTAAGACTTGCTCCAAAGCTTTGTGCTGCATCTTCGATGACGGGAATCTCACCTGCAATTTTATTTATTTCTATTAAGTTTGCCATTTGCCCAAATATAGATACAGGAATGATGGCTTTTGTCTTTGGTGTAATAGCATTTTTTAGCAGTGATACATCTATATTGTATGTTTTTTCATCTATATCAACAAATACAGGTTTTGCCCCAAGTAATAATATAGCCTCTATGCTTGCAATAAAACTAAATGGCGAGGTTATCACCTCATCACCTTGTTTAATATCAAGTGCCATTAAGCTCAAAATTAGTGCATCTGTTCCACTGCTACAACCAATAGCATGTTTGCTTCCAGTATAATTAGCTATATTTTTTTCAAAGCTATTTACATGCTCTCCCATTATAAACTTTGAAGATTCTAAAATCTCATTTATTTTTTGATTGATTTCAAGTTTATATTCATTATATTGTGCTTTTAGATTAATAAATTCCATTTTTACCACTTAAATTTTTCTAAAAAGCTAATAATACCTAAAAATTACTTTAGAGAAATGATTTGATTGTATTTTATGCAAGCTTTTTTTAGACCACCATTACAAGATTTTGCAAGCAAATTCATGGTAAGATTTATATTTCTTTTTACACCATCACCAAATAAATAAATATTTGCTAGTTTATAGCAGGCTAATACATCATCTCTAAAGCATTGTGTGCTTAAAACCTGTCTTTCATTTTTTATAAATATATAGTTTTGTTCTCTTTTAATATTACAAGCTTTTTTGTGTCCTAATCTACATGCTTTTGATAGATACCAAGTAACTTTAAAACTATCTAAAATACCTTCATTTGAATAATATTGATATATATTAAAACATGCATCTTTATCGCCTAAATAACATTCATCTTTTTTTGTTACTACAGAATCTATTCTAAGACTTGCATCAATTTCACTAAGTGCGTTGCAACCAAGTTGGTCACCTAATACGCATGATTTGTAGAATAAATCTCTAGCAATGATATTTGAGCCAAAGCTCGCTGCTCTAAATCCTTCATTTCTATAGTATGACGCATTTATTTCAGGATTCTCTTTGTTATATGGTGGTGGTATGAGATTCTCTGCAAATAATATATACTCAAAAGATATTAGCAGAATAAGTATTTTTATATATTTCATAAATAAATTATTAACCTTTTTTTTATTTTAAAATCGTCAAATTTTGTTTTATTTTTCTTTAATTCCATTTTTTTGTGAATTTAGTTTTTTTAGATTATTATTTATAGAATATATTGCTATACAAAATGGTATAGAAAATCCAATATAAGTTACAGCACTCTCCATTGAAAGATTTCCTATAAATATAAAAAATATAATGCTAAGTATTGAAAATGCAGATAAGATTCCAATGACCATAGCCTGCCATCTTTTTATTTCTTTTTTTAGTATAACTTTTTGTGCTATTGAATAATCTAGGTTTGCTAATTCATTTATCTCAATAAAATTATTTTTTAATTTTTTTAAGTTTTTTATTTCATCGTTTAGTGTGTCTATTTTTTGATTTATTACTTTAATCTTAGAATCTCCATCTTTGTTTTCAAGATTTTTATTGGTAATGGCTTTTGATTGTTGCTCTAGTTTTTCTTGGATTAGCTCTATATCTTGTTTGATTTTATCTTTTATAGAATTTGTTTCTCCTTTTATTTCTTCTATTAATTCTTCAGTATGTCCTATATCTTCAATTAGCTTAAAAAGCATTTCTGCAAGTTCTTCTTTTTTGTTTATATTGTCCATATTATGCCATTTACCTTTTTTATAAAATTACTTACAATCAACTTAAAGATTATTTGTAATTTAATTCATTTTTGTTAAAATTATAGCTTAAAAAGCTTCCTTGTAAAAATACATATTTTAAAAAATATAGCTATATAAGCGGGGATTTTCATGGACAAACATCTTTTGGCAAGCATATATGACATTAGAGGAAATAAGGAAAATGTAGTGAAAATTTGTAGAAATATCTTATCTATTTATCCAGATGATGTTGAGGCAGAAGAATCTTTAAGACGACTTGCTACAAGAAATATTGATATTAGTGGATTAAATTTGGATATGTATGATACTTTTATAAATGCAGATTCTAAAGAAAAATTAATAGAACTTGAGAGGTGGCTGATTGGATACTAAAGAAGCTATATTATCTACTATCTCTGAGCTAGGGGCACAAACCAAGAATGATTCTCATATGCAAAGTGATATAAAAGAAATAGAACAATATGCCTCTATTGATGAAGTAGAAATAAAAAATAATTTTGATGATGAAATTATCACTTTACTTCGATTAAAAGAAAAGTCTTTAGTATTATTTGAAGGGTTAAAAAATACAAAAGATTCTACATTGGAAATAAAACTAGAAATGGTTATTAGTTATCTTGAATATCAGCTTTATATTATTGAAGATAGACTAAAAGTGATTAAAGATTTGGCTAAACAAGATTGATGCAAAAAGATTAAGGAATAGTAAAATGATAGAAATAATAATGATAGAAGATGATATAGAGTTAGCAGAGATTTTATCTGAATTTTTAAAAGAAAATAATATAAATGTTACAAACTATACAGACCCTATAGTAGGAATGCGAGCAATAGAAAAACAAAAGTATGACTTATTACTTCTTGATTTAACTCTGCCAAATATTGATGGTATAGATGTCTGCAAAAAAATAACAAAGCATAAAAATATTCCAATTATTATATCTTCAGCAAGAAGTGATACACAAGATAAAATAGATGCACTTGAATATGGTGCAGATGACTATTTACCAAAACCATATGATCCAAAAGAATTATTAGCAAGGATAAATAGTGTTCTTAGAAGATATAGCATAGTCCCAACTCAATCTATCTTAGGAAATCAATATAATACAGATTTTGTCGTAGATAAAGATAGTATGAATGTATTTTTTAAAGGCAAAAAAATAGATTTAACAAGAGCCGAATATGAAATACTAACCCTTTTTATGTCTAAACCAAATCATATATTTTCTAGATCAGTTATCGCAGAAAAGTGTGATTCTATAAAATCACAAGGTGATTATAAAAGTATAGATGTGATTATAGGTAGATTACGCAGTAAAATATGTGAAGATGTGAAACATCCAAAATATATCCTCTCTGCAAGAGGTCTTGGCTATAAACTAAATATATAAGTCATACTAAATGCTAAAATCAGATTCTTTGATTGTAAAGATTACATTACTATTTATTTTTAGCTCAATAAGTTTTATATTTTTTGTTTTATATTTTATTGGCTCAAAAGCAAATAAGGACAATGCAGTCATTGAACAAAGATATGATAGTGTTATTGATAATATCAGTGATTTATTCAAGTTTGGTTATGAAATAGAAGATCTGCAAACATATCTTTATGATGTTGGGTTTTATCAAGTTGAAGATTCTAGTATTTTATCTAAAGTTTCAAATCGCTATTTAGTAATTTATAATGATAGAAAACAAATCATTGTTAATATGAAAAAGATAAATGGGCATTATTACATTATCATAGAAGATGTAAAAAATGGCAATAAATTTATCTATACAGACTATAACTACGATGATTATACGACTTATTATGTAATAGCACTTTTATCTTTTATCACTCTTGTATTTTTTTATATACTTGTTTTAAAATCACTTCTTCCGCTTAGATTGCTAAGACGCGAAGTTAAAAAATTTGCAAATGGTAATATGGATATAAAAGTCATATCCGATAATAAAGATGAAATAGGGGAATTAAGCAAGGAGTTTGCAAAAGCTGCAAATACTATCAATGAAATGAATAAAGCTAGAGTTTTATTTTTACGCTCTATTATGCATGAATTAAAAACTCCTATTGCAAAGGGTAGAATAGTTACAGAAATGATAACTGATACAAAAGCAAAAAATAGGCTTATTTCTGCTTTTACAAGACTTAATGTTATAATCGATAACTTTGCAAAAATCGAAGAAATGAATACAAATAATTATAAAATCTCTAAAAGTAGATTTAGGCTTATTGATTTGATTGATAATATAAATAAAATGCTACTTATTGAGGAAGAAAGACCAAGAAATGTGATCCTTATTAGCAGGGAAGCACAGATGTTTGCGGATTTTGATTTAATGAGTCTTAGTGTGAAAAATTTATTAGATAACGCTCTTAAGTATTCAGATGATCATCGTGTAGTGATTTTTGTAGAGGGCAAAGATCTTGTAATACAAAATCAAGGCAAACCTTTCAAAGATGACTTACATAAGTATTTTTCCCCATTTTATAGTGATGGCAGTGATAATAAGCAAAAGGGGCTTGGACTTGGTATGTATATCATAAAAAATACGGTAGAATCTCAGAATCTTGTGCTTGATTATAAATATGTAGATAACAATCATTATTTTTATATTAGGGATTGTATAATAAATGATACTAATGAAGTTTGAGGAAGAATGATGATTCGGCTTAGAAGATTAAGAAAGAATGAAAAAATAAGAGAAATGCTAAATGAGAGCAGAATTCATCTTAGCAATTTTGTGTATCCTTTGTTTGTTGTAGAAGGCAACAATATAAAAAATCAAATCAAATCTATGCCAGATGTCTATCAAATGAGCATTGATAATATCTTAAAAGAATGTGACAATCTACAAAATCTTGGTATATCACATATTATTTTATTTGGGATTCCAGATATTAAAGATAGTATAGGCTCTAGCGCGTTATCACATGATTCTATAGTAGCAAAAGCGGTGCATGCTATAAAAGAGAGATTTAGCGATATGATAATTAGCGTGGATTTGTGTTTTTGTGAATATACAGACCACGGACATTGTGGAATCTTAGATTCTAATAATGATGTAGATAATGATAAAACTTTAGAAATATTAGCAAAACAAGCAGTGATTTTAGCTTCAAGTGGTGCAGATATTATTGCTCCAAGTGCGATGATGGATGGACAAATAAAAGCTATTAGAAATGCACTTGATTCTAATAATCTTACAAATACCCTTATTATGAGTTATTCTACAAAATTTGCAAGTGCATTTTATGGACCTTTTAGAGATGTCGCAGATTCTACTCCTAGTTTTGGCAGTAGAAATACATATCAGCAAAATCCAGCAAATAGAAGTGAAGCGATAAGAGAATCTTTGTTAGATGAGAGTGAAGGTGCTGATATATTGATGGTAAAACCAGCTCTTAGTTATCTTGATATCGTAAGAGATATTAGAGAAAATAGCCGTCTTCCACTAGCTGTTTATAATGTAAGTGGAGAATATGCAATGCTAAAAGCCGCTAAAATGGCTAAATTGATTGATTATGAGAGGGCATTACTTGAGATGATGATATCTTTTAAGAGGGCAGGAGCAAATATTATTATTAGCTATCATGCAAAGGAAATTGCAAACTTAATTTAAAATAAAGGTATATGATGAAATATTCAAAACGAATTTCAACTTTAGAAGAATCTTTAACAATAGCCATTAGCTCGCTTGCTAGGGATTTGAAGGCACAAGGCAAAGATGTATTGTCATTTTCTGCAGGCGAACCAGATTTTGATACTCCAAAAATAATAAAAGATGAAGCTATAAGGGCTATTAATAGTGGTTTTACAAAATATACTCAAGTTAGTGGTATAAATGAACTGCTAGTTGCAATTAGCAATAAGTTAAAAAGTGAAAACAATCTAGATTATGAACCAAATGAAATAATAGTAAGCAATGGAGCTAAACATTCATTATTTAATGTTTTTGCTGCACTTGTAGATTCTGGCGATGAAGTCATCATACCATCACCTTATTGGGTTACTTATCCAGAACTTGTTAGATATTTTGGTGGGAAAAGTATCTTTATTGAAACTGATGAAGATAATGATTTTAAAATCAATGCAAGTCAATTAAGAGCTGCAATCACACCTAAAACAAAGATATTAGTTTTGACATCTCCATCAAACCCAACAGGGATGGTATATTCAAAAGATGAGTTACTATCATTATATGAAGTATTAAAAGATACAGATATTATTGTTGTAAGTGATGAAATATATGAAAGATTGGTATATGACAATATAAGCTTTACTTCTACTGGTAGCATTAATAATGATATGCTAAATAGGACAATTACTATAAATGGACTTAGCAAAGCTGTTGCAATGACAGGCTGGAGAATGGGCTATGCTGCATCAAAAGATAAAACATTGATAAAAATGTTAAATAATCTTCAAAGTCAAAGCACATCAAATATAAATTCTATTACTCAAAAAGCTTCTATTTTTGGATTGAATGGTGATGCAAAAATGGATATTGACAATTTTATATCAGCATTTAATATTAGAAGAGATTTGGCATACAAATTAATAAATGATATAAAATTACTAAATGTTAGATTGCCTCAAGGTGCATTTTATTTATTTATAAATATTAAAAAAATAAATCCAGATTCTATGGCTTTTTGTAAAGATTTGCTTGAAAAAGAAGGTGTGGCATTGGTGCCTGGTGTGGCATTTGGAATGGATGGTTATGTAAGATTCTCATTTGCTTGCAGTGAAGAGCAAATAAAAGCTGGTATCACAAGAATAGATAGATATATAGCAAACTTATAAATTCTTTTAAAAATATTTAGTTGTAAGACTAAATATTTTTCTTCTTTTTTTTGCATTTTGGAATGTTTTTTGCTTTATCCTTCGTAATAAATTTTTTACACACAAGGATAATATATGTTAAAGTCTTTATGGTCAGGCGTAAGTGGAATGCAGGCACATCAAATCGCTCTAGATGTTGAAAGTAATAATATTTCAAATGTTAATACGGTTGGCTTTAAATATTCAAGAGCTTCATTTGTTGATATGCTATCTCAAATAAAGCATATAGCAACTTCACCATATAAAAATGGACTTGGTGGTCAAAATGATTATTCAGTAGGGCTAGGTGTTGGCGTAGAAGCAACTACTAAAGTTTTTTCTCAAGGTAATACACAAAATACAGATATTAAAACAGATTTAGCAATCGAGGGCGATGGATTTTTTATAGTTAGCCCAGATAGAGGTATTACTCGCAATTATACAAGAAATGGAGAGTTTTTATTTGATGCTAATGGTAATCTAGTAAATGCCGGTGGATATATAGTTCAAGGTTGGGCTAGAGGAGAGTTGGCAGATGTTGAATATATGTCAGAAGATGATTTTTTCAAAGTTGATAGCACTGGTCCTATACAAAATATAAGAATCGATCCAGCTATGGTTATGCCAGCTAAATCTACGACTTCTATAACACTAAGAGCAAATTTAAATGCAGGGAAAAAAGCAGACCAAATGATATCTCTATCATCCTTAGATTCTAGCATAAAGAGCGAGGTAAATCCGCAAATTAGATTATATGATTCTGCAAATAAAATCCAACAAGAAGCATATGATTTTGGTGTGTTATTTAATGTTGATGGCGATGCTTTAGCACTAAAAGAAAATCAAGGTATTTGGATTAGCTACCAAGTAGCTCAAATGAGACAGGCAGTTGTTCCAACTGCAGAATCTAGCACAATTGGTATTAATGGAGAGGAGATTTCATTTATAAATGATTCTGCTGCAACAGGCATTAGCTCTATTGTAGCTGCACAAAATGCTATTAATGCAGTAAGTGATAAAACAGGCGTGCAAGCATATGTTGATAATGGATTGCTTAGACTTGAAAATCAAAATGATAAAAATGGCGATAGAAGTAATAAAAATATTTTGATTACATCAGGTGGAACAGGAGCATTGGCGAATTTTGCACAAGGTGATAGCGTTATTACTGCATTTGCATATAATTATACAAAATCAGAAGATGCAGATTCTACAATAGGACAATTTAGAACAACAGAAGATTTAAGGGCATTAATACAGCAAGATGCAAATGTGATAAAAAATCCACAAGTCCAATATGCAGATAGCACAGCTAGCGTAAAAGTTAGTGTAAATAGCCATGGTATGTTTGAGATGCAAAATTTGGATGATGGTGATGATTTGCAAAATAATTTAAATATCAATATTAGCAGTTTTTATTCAAGCAATGTTACTGACAATGTGCTATTTAAAGAATCTATGGCAGGATTAGCTACGACTTCTCTTGTTGAGGGTGGAAATGCGACAAGCACAGGCGTATTTGGTGTAGCCACTCATGCTACAAGTGTAGATGTAGTTGATAGTCTTGGATCTAAACATACAATTAGATTTGAATTTTTTAAAGTTGGCGATAGTGAATGGAGTTTTAGGGCTATACTTCCAGAGCCAGCACAATTTTTAGGTGGTTCGGCTATTAGACCAAATATATTTGAAGGTGGTAGGGCTACATTTAATTCTGATGGTAGTCTTGCTGGTATGAATCCGCCAGTTTTACAATTTGATCCTAAAAATGGTTCTACTGCACCACAAAGGATAGAATTAGCTTTTGGAGATAATGGCACATTTGGTGGTTTGACAAGTGTTGATAGGGTTTCAGAAACTTATAATATAGCTGGAAATGGTTATCAAGCAGGCGATTTAGAAGATATTAGATTTGATTCAAATGGAACACTTCTTGGTGCATTTAGCAATGGTAAGGCGCTTGCTCTTGCACAAGTTGCATTAGCAAATTTTGCAAACAATGCAGGTTTGCAAGCTGAAGGTGGAAATATTTATAGCCAATCTGGAAACTCTGGAGGTCCAATTATTGGTGCGCCAAATACAGGTAGAAGAGGCGGAATAAGCGGCTCAAAACTAGAAATGAGTAATGTTGATTTAAGTAGAGCATTGACACAATTAATAGTAGTGCAAAGAGGGTTTCAAGCCAATTCAAAAGCTGTAACCACATCAGATCAAATACTAAATACTTTACTTGGATTGAAGCAATAATTTGCAAAATATTTTAGAATCTCTAAAAAATAGAGATGAACATTTCATACTTGAAAGAATGTTGGATAATCTAGCATTCTTTAGAGTTCATAATAAAAAAATTGCAGATTCTATTGCTAATATGATAGAAGGTAAAAATAAAAAATATAAACTTCTTTTTAGCAAAGATGACATAAATATAATTGATTTACAAAATAAAATTTTTCTTTATCCAAAAGATTCCATCCTTGATATTTCGTCAAATCTTGCTTTAAATCCGCTAAATAATAGCCAGTGGAGAGTGTATTCAAATGATATTAAACTAGCAAAAATTGAGATAAAAAATCTAGAAATTACAGCAGAATCTATCAATAAAATGGTTGATTTTACATATTTAAATATTATAGATTCTAATACTTCTTTTCATTTGCCATCTTTATTTTTACCACAAACTAATATTTTTGGGCTTATGGGCGGAATCTTTTTGCAGATTCTCTTAGAGAGTGGATATAGGTTTCATTCATTGCTTATTTTTGAGGAAGATATAGAATTATTTAGTATTGCTTGTTATTTTGTCGATTTTAGGGCGTTATTTGATTTAGTAAATGATAAATCTTGCTATATTTTTATTGAAAATATCAAGACAAAATCATTTCTTAGCCATTATTTTTACAATAAAAGAGTCACAAATAATTTACTTCGTTTGGAATTAAGTGCTTTTATCTCTCCAAAAATTACCAAAATAAAAGAAATGGTGCTTGAATCTTACAAGGCAAATGCTAGAGGTTGGGGTAGTTTTGAAGATGAAATGATTGGTGTAAAAAATACAATAAAAAATATCAAGCAAAGTAAAATGCTAGATTCTCCAAAAAAGCTAAATATCCCAATTTGTGTTGTTGGTAGTGGTCCAAGCCTAGAATCTAATATTTCATTTTTACGCACTAATTGTAATAATATGATAATTTTTAGCTGTGGCACGGCACTTAAAGTCTTAAGAGCACATAATATTAAAGTCGATTTTCAAATAGAAATTGAAAGAATAGATTATTTAGCAGATGTGCTTTATGATGCACCACTTGGTGATACGCCACTTATTTGTGCTAGTGTGGTGGATAATAAAGTCATAAATCTTGCAAAAGAGAGCTATATTTTTAATCGTGGTGGAAGTGCTAGCTCATATATGATAAAAGATTTAAAGGCACTTGAATTTTGTTCGCCATTTGTGGGTAATGCGGGTTTTGTTTTAGCTTGTAAATTTAGTGATGAGATTATTCTTTGTGGTATTGATTGTGGATTTATAAAAGGTAAGAGTAAGCATTCTAGTGGTTCATTTTATGGTGCTGAATCTTCTACTTTGCCAAGTGATACATTTAAAGTAAGGGGAAATTTTGATGATGAAGTATATAGCAATTCTATATTTTCTTTGAGCAAGGAGATTTTAGAGCTTGCTATTACATATTATAAACCACATAAGGTTTATAATATCAATAATGGTGCATATATTAGCGGTGCATGTCCAATAAAGAATATAGAGCTAAAAAATATAAGCAATAAAAATATTGCAATAGAATCTATAAAAGATAGTTTTACGCATAATGCAGAAATAAAGGATAATTTAAGAGGTGATATTAAGGATTATATAAATAATTTAAAAAGCAAAATTTTAGATTCAAAGGTGACTACCAAGCAAGAATTATTCTGTTTTATTGATGATATTTCTAAATTTTTATTTCAAGAAAGTAGTAAAAATGGGGAGATTGGAATCTTATTTGAAGGCTCTATGCTGCATTTATTGCAGAATCTTTTACTTTGTTTGCTTTATGAAAAAACAAACGATATATCAAGTTCGTATAAAGATTTATCAAATATCATAGCAGAATGTCTAGAATCTTTTTTAATAGAATCTAAGTCTTTATTTATCTAAAAATTGTATTTATTAGAAGTTATTTTGAAGCTTCTTTATAGCGCGATATTGCACTATAAAAATTTATTTATTGATTATTTTCTTTTGGATAGCAAAATCTATATCCTCGTCTTCTTACGGTTTCAATTGTAGATATGCCAAGAGGTTTATCCATCTTTTGTCGAATTTGATTGATTGCTACTTCTATTACATTTGGTGTTACAAGCTCTGGTTCTTCCCATATCGCATCTAAAAGTTGTTCTTTTGAAACTATTTGATCTCTATATTTTGCTAAATGTGTTAGGACTTCAAAAGGTTTCCCTTTTACTTCTATTTCTTGTCCTTTGTAGATGATTTTTTCTTCATCAGGACTGATTGCTAAATCTCCTATTTCTATTAGATTTGAGCCCCAAGATCTAAGCCTTGCTTCGATTCTTGCTATAAATACTTCATTTTTGCAAGGTTGTTTTATAAAATCATCAGCCCCACTATTTAGAGCTTTTACTTCTATATCAGTAGAATCTTGTGATGAAATAATAATAATTGGAACTTTTGGAGATTTTTCTTTTATTACATTGATAATGTCAGCACCAGTTGTATCATTTAGCTCCCAATTTGCAACTACCAAATCATAATTTCTAATGCTTACAAAATATTTTCCATCTTTTAGATTCTCTGCTATATCAGTTTGATATTTTTTTACATTCAACGCATCACTTAGCTTTTTATTTAAAACTTCATTATTTTCTATAATTAAAACACGCATTAAATTGTCCTTTTAGTAACTTAACTTTACCTTAAATAAGTTTATGTAGATTATAGCATAAATTTATATTACTTTAAGTATTTTTAAATTTGATTTTAAGTCTTTTAAAAAATAATTGTTTTATTTTGGTGAATAAAGATTCTATTTTCAAATGCCAATTCCATAGCTTTTGAAAGAACAACTCTCTCTATAGTTTTTCCTACTTTTTTCATATCTTTCCAAGTGTATGTGTGATTTACTTGTATTATGTCTTGACATATAATAGGACCACAATCAAGCTCATTATTTACAAAATGTGCGGTTGCACCAATCATCTTTACACCTCTATCAAATGCTTGTTTGTATGGATTTGCACCAATAAATGCTGGTAAAAATGAATGATGAATATTTATGATTTGATTTTCAAATTCCATCACAAATTCATTTGGCAGAATCTGCATATATTTTGCAAGAATGATAAATGATGGATTTAGAATCTTGCATTGCTTTAATGTTAATTCTCTCCAGTTAGATTCTGTATGCGAAATATAAAAATACGGAATATTAAATTTTTGCGCTAGGTATTCTAAATTTGTATGATTTGAGATGATTCCTTTTATCTCTACATCAATTTCTTTTGTATCATATTTCATCAAAATATCACCAAGACAATGAGCCTCTTTGCTGCATAATATCACGATTGATTTTTTATGATTATCAAAGATTCTGATATTGCTATTTTCTGGCAATATTCCTTTTAGATTTGTATATATTTCATCTTTTGATATATTTTTATTTGCTTCTATTTGTGTTCGCATAAAAAAATGATTATTTTCTCTATCTACAAATTCATCATTTTTTTCTATATTACAATCCATTTTTAATATCACTGAAGAGATTTGATAAATCAAACCTTCTTTATCATGTGTATCAATTAGTATAGTCATTGGATTCTGCTTAAATTTAAAAATACTTGATTTATTGCTTTTGATGTAAGTTTTTCTAAATAAGATTCTAATAATCCATTTTTTACCCATACTATTTCATTTACACCACTTAGCTCTTTTAATATATTTATTGCATTTACTTGCGAGCCTACAATATCAATCAAGCCAAGATTTAGAGCATTATTTGCACTAAATATTTTTCCCTCTGCAAAATCTTTATAATTATTTGGATTTAGATTCCTTGCTTTTGCTACATCCATTATAAACATTCTATATTGTTCTTTTAAAAGCTGTTCTAAATATTCTTTTTCTTTTTTACTCCATTCTCTTGTAAATGTCCCTGCTTCTTTAAATTCACCTGCTGCTAAGCTTTGTGATTGCACCCCAATTTTATTTAGTAAATCTTTTATATTGTATCCATTAAAAATCACTCCAATAGAGCCAATCATAGATCCTCTATTTGCTACTATCGTATTTGCATACATTCCTGCATAATAGCTTCCACTTGCCATGCTCCCTTGCACATATGCAATCACTGGCATGCTTTCATTTAATTCTTTTATAATATCTGCTATTTCAACTGAAGCTGATAGCGTGCCACCTGGAGAATCTATAATAAGCAATATTCCTTTTAGATTTGGATAGTTTTTTAGATTCTCAATTTGTGATAAAAATGTCTCACTCTCAAATATTGGTCCTTTTAGGTATATCTTTGCAAGATTTGCATTCATATCTTTAGTCGATGTGCTTGAGCTAAAAATAACGATAACTATTAGTAAAAATATAAATGTTTTAAAATATTTTTGTATAAAATCAAATGGTTTGATTATAAAAATGTTAAAAATTTTTTTAATTGTTTTCAATATCTATCCTTTTTCCATTTATATATAAATCCTGCACTTCATTTGCGTGCAAAATAACATTTAATTCAATTTGTGTTGTCATCTCAATATCTTTTATATAAAAAACTGCAAAATCGCTAGCTTTGTTAGATTCTAAGATTCCATTATTAAATCCTAATACTTTTGCAGGATTTTTTGTCATCGCAAGTATGATTTCTTTTGCAAGATTATTTATTTCATAGTCTTTATATGCAAATAACGCACATCTTGCTTCATCTAGCATATTTAATGAATTATTTGAGCTTCTTCCATCTGTTGCAATGATAAAAGGAAAATTATATTCATTTGCTTTTGTTAAATCGAAATATTTATTATTTAGCAATCTATTCGAACGCGGAGCACTCACGATGCTAGCATTTAGTTTGGATATTTTATCCCAAGTATTATTATCCAGATGCAGACAATGAACAAATAGAGATTGGCATTCTTTAAATAATTCTAAAAAACTCTCTTTTGAATAGCAGGGCTTTGCATTTTGGTTTTTGAAGAAATATTTGAAAAAATCCCTAAAATAGCCATTGTTATTTTCTAACCAAGTTAATTCTTCTTTAGATTCTAGAAAATGGGTAGAAACCAACATTTTATAATCTTTTGCCAAATCTATTGCATATTTTGCAAGTTCTATATCAAGAGAATATGGCGAATGAAGCGCAATTGCAGCTCTAAATCTAGAATCTTCTAAGAGTTTTGATTTTTCCAATCTTGCTTTAAAATTATCTTTTACTATATTGAAAAAATCTTTATTTGTCCCCATAATCTCATTAAACAACACCACTTTTAATGTAGACTTGCTTAAAAAATCTATATCTAATCCATTGCTACTTATCGCACCAACACATCCTACGCCAGATTTTAAAGTCTCTTTTATTGCAGTTTTAATATAAATTTCGGCATCTTGCATGAGCATATCTCTATTTTGCATAATAGAATCTAGCCATTTGCCAAAGTTTCCATAATGTAGTGTTGAATAATTTTTGCTAAATTCAAAATGAATATGAGAGTTGATCAAAGCAGGCATGATAACGCAAGATTGGTAGAATCTAACTTCTTGCAAATCATCTTGTTTTAATTCATCAAATTTTCCAACCTTTATGATATTTTTATCACAAAATAAAACACCACCATCTTTGATGATTTTAAAGTTTTCATCACAGGTGATTATGATGCTAGCACCAATTAATTTCACTTTAATATCTTTACATCTAGTTTATTATATGGAATCTCAATATTTGCCGCATCTAGTGCTTTTTTCACATTTTCTATCATATCGCATTTAGTTTTAAAAAATTCATCATTATTAATCACCCAAGCCCTTACTGCAAACTCTATTGCGCTTGCTTGTAATTCATTTAAACCAACAAATGCAGCTTTTTGTGGGTCATTTTTACCATCATTTATATTTTGTGTCGATAAAACAGCATTTCTAATAATCTCTTTTGTTTTGTCAATATCACTATCATAGCTAACACCAATTAGCCAATCAATCCTTCTAACTACTTCTGCTGAATCTAATATATCTTGCATTTTTTTTGAACCAGCTTTTTTTGCAGTGTAGTTTATAACCTGACTATTTGCGATATTTGTATTTGGTATAACTACAAGTTTTCCATCAGGTGTTTTCATATATGTATGAAACAAAGAAATATCTTCTACAATTCCAACGCTATTTTCTACCTCTATCGTATCATTTTTTGTAAATGGTCTAAATACAACAAGCATAATGCCGCTTGCAAGGTTTGATAGAGAATCTTTAAGTGCAAGTGCGATAGCAAGTCCAGCAGCACCAAGTGCAGCGATGATTGAAGTAGTTTGCACGCCCATTGTGCCGAGCACTGCGACAACGACAAGTATAACTACTGCAACAAAAATGACTTTTGATAAAAAGCCAGATAGCATTTCATCTTTCAATGCTTTTTGTAGAATCTTTCTTGCTTTTTTACTTACAAAATATGCAAACCATATCCCAATGACTAGGATAAGCAATGCTTTTGAGCCAATGATTGTTGCATTTATTATATCATGCCATAGTAAATCTAATATTGTTGATATTTTTTCTTCCATTTAATTCCTTTAAATAAATTGTAAAACTCTACCAAATAAATTCTTATTATATGGAGTATCCTCTATTGTATTATTTGAATTTATATCTACAACCATTAGCTTAGCTTCT
Source organism: Helicobacter sp. MIT 99-5507 (assembly GCF_003364295.1). Taxonomy (NCBI): domain Bacteria; kingdom Pseudomonadati; phylum Campylobacterota; class Epsilonproteobacteria; order Campylobacterales; family Helicobacteraceae; genus Helicobacter; species Helicobacter sp. MIT 99-5507. The sequence continues at coordinate 224,487 of NZ_NXLO01000003.1, read as the reverse complement.
TTGCCTACTTTTATCTCGCCATAATCAAGATTTAATACTTTAGCTGGGTTTTTAGAACAGATTCTAGATATATTTTGTAAATCTGTGATATTGGTTTTTATTAGATATGAATAAATAAGTGAAAAATAGCCATTAATCGCATCAATCCCATATTCTGCTTGTTCAAATACCTGCTCTTTTAGCGATTTGTAACAAGCACATTGCATTGAAGTAAGTAAATCAATTTTATTATTTTTAAAAAATTCTATTAGATTGTCCTGTGTTGTTTTATCTTTTAGCGGAGGATTGATTTTGGCTAGAGTATTGTAATTATCACAAGCTGTATCATTTAATAATAAATGATGGATTGAAACCTCACAAAAGATATTTGGATTTATTTTTTTTGCTTGATTTATTAAATCAATACTTCTTATTTCTGTGATTGCTTGAAAAACTACTTTTATATTATAAAAGATAGCGACTTCTAGAATCTTTGCAACTTCTTTTATTTCGCTTAGTGGATTCCTTGCAGGAAGCCCAAGCTTTGCACTCATTTCTCCATAGTTTATAACTCCGCCTAAATTATCATCAGCATTTACAAACACAGGAATATCAAGCATTTTTGCATATTTTGCGATTTTATCTATTATGTTTGGAGATAAATTACTTTGCAAATTTACTCCAATGCCACACATCGAATGAAGTATAGATATATCTACAAGTTTATTTTCATTATTTATTGATGATATTAGCGGATGGATAACTACTTCTAGCTCTTTATTTATACTTTTTATAAATTCTAAAATCATTTCATTATCTATTTTTGGGTTTGTATTGCTATTTAGGGTAAGTATCCCAACTCCACCAGCTTTTGCTTTTTTTGCTAGAGATTCTAGATTTTTTCTTGAGAGAGATTTATTTTTTGGAAAAACATTTAAATCAATAAATTGAGGCATGATGATTTTATCTTTACAATCAATTATTTCATCATTATCATTAATATTAGAATCTATTTTTACTATTATATTGTCTTTAATTTGTATATCAGTTGTTTGTAATTTGCTTTCATCGCATATCATTGCATTTTTAAAAATCATTTATTCACCTCTAGCTTATTAATTCATTTAGCCTATCTAATCCGCCAAATGCTATTATAATACCTATTGCAATTAGTAAAATCCCGCTAAGTATTTCTATCATCCTTGAGTATTTTTTGATTTTATTAAATAGCCTAAAAAATTTTTCTATTGCAAGTGCTGTTAATAAAAATGGCACAGCAAGCCCACTTGCATAAACTATCATAAAGCTTAATCCCCCAGCTTTATTTGTGCTACTTAATACCATAATGCTACTTAATATCGGTCCAACACAAGGACTCCAGCCTAGTGCAAATACAACACCAAGTATAAATGGTGAAATATATTTTAGGAATCTAATATTTTCTAGTTTGCTAGAATCTAGCTTTTTGGTTTTGTATAAAAAACCAAATTTTATAATCCCAAGAAAATGGATTCCAAATAATACAATAATCCCGCCAGCAATATAATTTATTATATTGTTTCCTAAGATTCTGCCAAGCAATGTATTAAATGACATTCCAATTAGAATAAAAATAATAGAGAATCCAAAAACAAATAATAATGCTTTTTGAAATATCACAATCTTATTTTTTAATGATTTATTTTGCAATTCTTGGATTGAGATTCCACTTATATATGACATATATGGCGGTATAAGCGGTAGCACACATGGACTTAAAAAAGTCAAGATTCCAGCTAGAAATGAAATAGAATATGGTAGTTTTTCAAAAAGGTTAAATAATAATAATTCCAAAAATATTCCTTAAATAATTCCAAGAAGTGTAAATTTAAGAAATATAAATTATAGCTAAACTAATTAACATTTGGTTATAATCCACAGACTTAAATATTACTATCAAATAGGATTTATAAGCATAATCATTTTAAACTTTAAGGTAAATAATTTATGAAACATAATCGTAATGGCTTTTTAGAATTTGAATTAAAAGACAAGATTTTAAAAGGTATCGTTGAACTAGGATTTAATAATCCAAGCCCCGTGCAAAAGGATTCTATTCCACTTATTTTAAATGGACATGATTTGATAGCACAAGCTCAAACTGGGACAGGAAAAACTGCTGCATTTTCAATTCCGATTTTGAATATGTTAAAAAATAATAGTGAAATTGAGGCATTAATCATTACACCGACAAGAGAACTTGCAATTCAAATTAGTGATGAGATTTTTAAACTTGGTAAATTTTTGCACACAAAAACTATATGTGTTTATGGTGGTCAATCAATAAAAAGACAAATTGAGTTATTGAATAAAAAACCTCAAGTTATGGTTGCAACACCAGGCAGATTGCTAGATCACTTAAAAAATAATAGGATAAAAAGATTTAATCCAAAAATCGTAGTTTTAGATGAAAGCGATGAAATGCTTGATATGGGATTTTTAGATAGCATTGAAGAGATTTTTAGATTTATTCCACGCGATAGGCAGACCTTGTTATTTTCAGCTACGATGCCTTCTCCAATCAAGAATCTTGCAAATAAGATTCTAAATAATCCAAAAAGTGTAAAGATTGCAGCTACAAGTGTTGCAAACGCAGATATAGAACAAAAATACTATATCATTAATGAAAGTGAAAGAGATAGTGCCATTACTCGTTTGATAGATGTGATAGCACCGCAAAAAAGTATCATTTTTACAAGAATGAAAAAAGAAGCTGATAAATTATCAAGCTTTCTTATAAGCAAAGGCTATAAGTCTGTTTGTTTGCATGGAGATATGGAACAAAGAGAAAGACAAGTTGCAATAAAATCTTTTAGGGAAAATAAAGCAAATATATTAGTAGCCACTGATGTAGCAAGTAGAGGGCTAGATATAAGCAATGTTAGTCATGTATTTAATTATCATATGCCATTAAATCCAGAAAGTTATGTCCATAGAATCGGCAGGACAGGTAGAGCAGGAAAAAAAGGCATGGCAATTACACTTGTAACTCCGCTTGAATTTAGAGATTTAAAAAGGATAAAAGAGCGGATAAATACGACATTAGAATTATTTGAATTGCCAAATAATTATAATACAGATGATTTTATATCAAAGATTCTAGATTACAAAATATCATCAGATTCTCTTGATTTGTATCCAGTTTTAAGCTCTAAAATAGATAATGCACAACTTGTTTGTAAGCTTTTATCATATTTGTGTGATAGTCTAAGTGGAATCTCAAAAAATAAAATAAAAGAATTACAAGATAGCCTAGATGAAGCACCACAAGTAAAGCAAAAAACAAGAACTAGAAGGGCAAGAAGAAAATAGTTATGATAGATTTTGCACCATATCCTTTTACGCGACTAAATGAACTAATAAAAGATATAAAACCTAAAAAAGATACAATAAAGCTAACAATAGGCGAACCACAATTTGATACACCAAAAAATATTCAAGATGAATTAGTAAATAATGTAAATTTATTAAATAAATATCCATCTAGTAGCGGAGAATCTTATCTTATAGATTCACAGATTGGTTTTATGAAAAGGCGATTTAATGTTAGTCTAACAAAAGAACAAATTATTCCTACATTTGGCACTAGAGAGTGTTTGTTTAATTTTCCTTCTTTTGTTTTTGGGACTTTAAAAGACAAAGAAAATAAAACCATGGCTTTTCCAAATCCATTTTATCAAATATATGAGGGAAGTGCTATTGCAAGCGGTGCAAATATCATTTATATGAATATAGATTCTGCTTATAAACCATATTTAGATGAAAAAGATTTAAAAAAAGTTGATTTAGTTATTTTGAATTCACCAAATAACCCAACAGGTAAAACATTGGGTAAAAGTGATTTAGAATCTTGGGTAAAACTTGCATTGCAATATGATTTTATTTTATTAAATGATGAATGTTATAGCGAAGTTTATGAAGATTCTAAGCCACATTCAATACTAGAGGCTTGCATTAGTGTGGATAATATTGCTTTTAAAAATGTTTTGTGTGTAAATTCCATATCCAAACGTTCTAGTGCCCCTGGATTGCGAAGTGGTTTTATTGCAGGAGATTTAGAGATATTGCGTCCATATAGGTTGTATCGCACTTATATTGGGGCTGCTTGTCCTATTCCATTGCAAAAGGCTGCAGCTATTGCTTGGATTGATGATGAAAGTCCTGAAATTTTTAGAAAAAAATATGCTAAGAATCTAGCTCATGCAAGGGAGATTCTAGGAGTTGATGTAAGTCCATATACATTTTATGTATGGTTAAAAGTAGATGATGATTTAGAATTTACTAAAAAATTATATGAAAATGAGGGAATCTTAGTGCTTCCAGGTAGATTTCTAGGTAGAAATGGTGTAGGAAGTGGTTATGTAAGACTTGCTCTTGTATATGAAGAAAATATCATTATTGATGCATTAAAAAGGCTTAAAAAGTGGATATAAAATATATACATTTTGTTGGCATTGGTGGTATTGGGATTTCGGGTTTAGCACGATATATACAAGCACAAGGTGTGAAAATAAGTGGCTCTGATGTTGCTTGTAGTTGTTCTACAAAATATTTACAATCTCTTGGAGTAAATATAAACATTCCGCATAATAAGGCTTTTATAACAAATCCTTCTTTGGTTATACACTCTGCAATTATTAAAAAAGATAATGAAGAATTAGAATATGCAAGAAGTAAAGGTATAAGTGTGCTTTCACGCGCAGAGGCACTTAAGATTATATTATCTAAAAAGAGGGTATTTTCTGTATGTGGCGCACATGGCAAAAGCACTACAACCGCTATGCTTAGTGCTATTTTGAATAAATATGGAGCAATTATTGGGGCGCAATCAAAAGAATATGATTCAAATGTCCGTGCTGCAAAAAGTGATAGTGTTGTATTTGAAGCTGATGAAAGCGATGGCAGTTTTTTAAATTCTAATCCATATTGTGCCATCGTAACAAATGCAGAGCCTGAACATATGGAATATTATGATTATGATTTAAATCGTTTTTATAAAGCTTATAGTGATTTTTTAGATTTAGCAAAAATTCGTGTGATTAATGCGGAGGATAAATTTTTATCTACTCTAAATATTGATGCAATTAGGCTTTATCCAAGCAAAGATATTAGAAATCTTAGATTCTTTTTAAAAGATGATGAGCCATATAGTTCTTTTAGTTTGTTTAATGATAATAAATTTATTGGAGATTTTGAGGTTTGGGGATTTGGAGAGCATACAGCATTGAATGCTTCTCTTGCAATTCTTGCATCTTTAAATGAGCTTAGCATAGATTTAATAAAAGAAAATCTCAAAAATTATATAGGTATTAAAAAAAGATTTGATATTTTATGCAATGATAATTGTGTGATTATAGATGATTATGGACATCACCCAACAGAGATAAAAAGCACTCTAGATTCTATAAAACAATATGCAAAGCTAAAAAATATCGATACTATTACTGCGATTTGGCAACCACATAAATATTCTAGGACTATTCATAATATTGATGGATTTATAAACTGCTTTGAAAATATAGACAAGCTTGTGATTTTGCCTGTTTGGCGTGCATATGAAGAGCCAGTTGATATTAATTTTAGAGATTATTTTGCTAGGTATAATCCAATTTTTGCCGATGAAATAAAAAGAAATGGCTCAAGTATCGAGCTAATAAAGGATAATAGAATCTTAGAAGTGCTAGATTCTGGGATTATTGTAGGATTTGGTGCAGGCGATATTACATATCAAATAAGAGGAAGTATATAGGTATAAAATGAAAATCTTTATATATTTTTTAGTTGCAATTATCATTGGTGTGGCATTGTATTTTATTATAAAAGATAATTTTACAAAACGAAATAAAGTTATTGTTAGCATTTTGATAGTAATTTTGCTAATTACAATAGGCATATACACCACTATCCAAGATAATAATAATAAAAAAGATATTGAGCTAATTAGTGCATTTATGCGTGGTGAGACAATAAAATGTGGTGATATTGATATAAATAGTGATAAATTCAATTTCACTAATCCTACTTTAAGTTTTATTGGCAAAAAAGATACTGAGTTTTATGGAAAAATTATCTTTATAAAACAATGTTATTAAAAAATCAATGTTACAAAAAGATATAGAAGGGCTATGCAATAAACTTGATTTAGCCGAGTTTGTTAATAAATTTAGTGATTTTTTTGCTCGTATTACTCCATTTTATATTGCAGGTGATATTACTATTTTAAAGCAATTTATCGATGAGCTTGAAGTAGTGCAATTTATACCCCCAAAGCAAGTATCAAATCTAGATTCTGCATTGGTTCATATAAAAAAACTTGGAATCTTAAAACTGGATTCTATATTTGAATTTATTAAAATTATCAAATATTTTTTGTATTTAAAAAGAATAAATTTTTCTCACTCAAAGCATATATCAAGCTGGTTATCAAATATCAATATTCCAAATGATATTATAAATATCACAAAGAGTTTTGATGATGATGGAAAAATAAATAATGGCATATATCCCAAGCTAGATTCTCTAAATTCAAATATCACTTCACTAAAAGCCGAGATAAAAAAATCTATCAATAAAATATTGCAAAAAGATAGAATCTTGCCATATTTAGTCGATAAACAGACTCATTTGATAGATTCTAAAGAATGTCTTTTGCTTAAAGCTGGATTTAATAAATATTTAGATGGCAGAATCTTAGAACGTTCAAATGCTGGGTATTTTTATGTATTTCCTGCTACGCTTCAAAGTCTATATGATAGGCTCGATAAGCTTTATGTAGAAATTGAGATTCTAATTTATGAAATTGAAACTAATATTTCTAAAGTATTTTTAAAAAACCATGCATTTTTAAAATACATAAATGGAGAGTTTGATAAGTTTGATAGTATTCAAGCCAGGGTTATGTTTGCAAAAGCATTTGATTATAGTTTTATATTGCCAAACAATAAAGGTGATATTGTATTGTGTGATTTTGCACATCCTGCACTAACAAATCCAATATTTAGCAATATTGATTTTTCAAAGCAAATATTGATTATCACAGGTGTAAATGCAGGTGGTAAAACAATGCTACTAAAATCTATACTTAGTGCTGTATTGCTTGCAAAATATCTCATTCCATTTAAAATAAATGCGCTCAAGTCAAAAATTGCAAATTTTAAAAATATATATGCAGTTATAAATGATCCACAAAATTCTAAAAATGATATATCAACATTTGCAGGTAGAATGATAGAATTTAAAAATATTTTATCACAAGAACGATTATTGCTTGGTATTGATGAAATAGAGCTAGGAACTGATGCAAATGAAGCAAGTGCGCTGTATTTTTCTATACTAAAATATTTACAAAATAAAGGTGCAAAAGTAGTCATCACAACACATCACAAACAACTTGCCTCAATGATGGCTAAAAATCCAAATGTCGAACTTATATCGGCTTTGTATGATGAGAATGCCAGAATCCCAACATATAAATTTTTGCAAGGTTGTATTGGTAAATCTTATGCATTTGAGAGTGCTATGCGATATGGGATTCCAATAAATATAATAAATGATGCAAAAGCATTATATGGTGATAATTTGGAGAATCTAAATGAGCTAATAGAACAAACCTCGCTTTTACAAGCAAAACTAAGGCAAAAAGAAGATAGATTAGATAAATTAATAAAATCAAATGAAAATAAAAATAATGAATTAAATGAACTTATCTCAAAGCAGAATCTAGAATTAAATAATAAAAAAATAGAACTAGAAAATATTTATAATATTGCATTAAAAGACTTAAAAACAGCAATTAAGACAAATAATACAAAAACAATGCAGCAAACACTAAACAGGCAAAATGAATTATTAAAATCACTACCAAAACCAGAAATCAATAAAAATATCAAATTTGAAGTTGGAAATAGAGTGCAGAGTGGAAAAAGTAGTGGAGTTATTGCAAATATTAGTAATGATATGGCTTTGGTTGATTTGGATAATGGTAGAAAAATGAAGATTCATATCTCAAAGCTAAGGCTTGGCGCAGTAATAAAAGATAGAAAAAAGCAAAATATTAGCTTTAACTTGGATGCTCTACATTGTTTGCCATCCCTTGATTTGCATGGTAAAAGGGTAGATGAGGCTCTTATATTGCTAGATGATTATATTTCTAAATGTCTCATGGCTGGATATGATGAAGTAATAATCAAACATGGCATAGGTAGTGGCGTGCTATCAAAAGTTGTAAAAGAATTTTTAGAAAATCACAAAAAAGTAAAAAGTTTTAGTGATGCCCCATTTAAAAATGGTGGTTTTGGGGCAAAACTTGTAAGATTTTAAGTATAAAATATATGTTATATTTACACTTTTTAGTTTATTAAGTGTTGTTTTATATTATAATTTTAATTATAATTATAGTCTTAAATTAATATTAATATTTTTTGAATATATTCAAATTATTGGTTTAAATGTTTGAGTTATTGTTTGTAGCAATTTACTATTTTTAGTTGTTAAAATTTATAATTTTTAGGGATGTTATAATATGAAGCTTAATGTAAAAAAGAAAAGCAAAAGATTGAATGATATGATCTACTATGACTCTAATACTAGACTTGCATATGTAAGTAGTGGTAATAGTATTACACCTTATGTAAAAAAGTTTAGCAATAAATCAAGGATTGTTAGCACATTTTCATTTGATGCTTTGATGAAAACTATAATCGAAGTTCCTAAGACTATCGATGAGGGTGATGTTGATACATTTCTAACAGAAAGTATATATAAACAGCTCAATATGCCGACAGATTCTAATTTTGAGATGTATTATTGCAAAGTAGATTCTGGGTTTGATGCTGATAATTGGAGCTATGATGTTTATTTAGTCGATGATAACTACTTAGAAAACGCATATAGTGATTTAAAAGAAAAAACTCAATTTATAGATATTGTTACATCTATTCCATTCTTGCCGTTAGTTTTATATAGAACTAATAGATTAGATACCATATCAAATCATATCTTTATTTTTATTGGTGATAGTAGCGGGACATTTACTTTCTATAGCAAAGGAGAATTGGTATATACAAAGATACTAAGTTCTAATATACATAAATTAAGAGTTGAATTCAACCAAGAATCTTCATTAGAATTAAATAGTATAGAGTTTGAAAATCTTGTAGCTGGCAAATCACCTCATGTAGCTGATTATAAATCATATTTAGATTCTATGCTAAATAAGATTAGTAGGGATATTGAAGAAAATATCATGTATGTAAAGCGGGTTTACCAAGATTTAGACCCAACAGCTATATATTATGGTATGAGTATAGAGTATAATGAGGAATTTTTATCATTCTTTAGAGATACTTTTTTAATTGAAACCAAGCCATATAATTCTCTTTCATCAATACCTGTTAATAAAGGATTGTTAGCTATAGCTGATATATCAATGACTTATGCTAGCTATTTAATATCGAATGTAAATAACGATATTCCAAACTTCTCACATGCAAAACGACCAAAACCACTTAGCCAAAGAGATTCTTCTCAATTTGTTGCAATTGCAGCCGGCTTATTTGTTTTATCGCTAATTTATCCTATATATAATTTTGTAATGATGAATTTTTATTCTATCAGAAGTGATATACTGCAATCATCATATGATAGTGAAATATTGCCTAAAGCAGAGCAATATAGAGAAGATGAAAATAGATTGAATGCTCAAATTGAAGATTTGAAAAAGCAAAAAGATGAAGTTGGCATGGAAATTAGCAATATGCGAAATGATATGGGGACAATAAGATCTTGGCAAGTTGAATATATCCAAAAATCTAAGGTCTTAAATGACATTTTACAAGTTGCAGAAAATAGCAATGTAAGGGTGATTAAAGCCACAGCTAATTCATCTGGTGATAATAGAAGTTTGGTAGTAGAACTAAATCTATTTTCAAAAACACAACAAGATATATCTGATTTCATAAAAGCATTAAATGATAAAGGTGTATATAAAAATGTCATTACAGATAGAGTTATCAAAATAGGGCTTGAGGAGGAAACAAATTCTAATAGTAATGCAGCAGGTGTTGCAAGAACTATCGCAAATGCAGCTGCAAATATTGGACAAGCAGTAAGTGATGCGATTACAACACAAGATAATAACTCTACTATACCACACGAAGTAGAACCAATACCAGCAAATATTGATCTAAGTGGAAATGAAGAGCTAGATAGTTTTGTAAAAGGATATTTAAATTCTATTGTTAGGGTGGTTGTTAGATGAATCAATTTCAAGTGCAAGTTTATGAACAATTAGATAAGTTAGATGAGTATTTATCAAGCAAGAATCAGTCAGAAAGATTATTGCTTGGAACTCTTGTAGGTATTGCATTAGCAGGTATTGTTTATTTTATTTTATTTGATTTGAGCACAAATATTAAGTTAAATAAAAATGATATATATAATGAAATACTTACTAAAGTAACAGAAGAACAAGGTTATATTGATAGTATGGAAAATGGTGGTTTTTATGCATTGGAGCAAAGGATAAGAACCTCTCAAGAAGAAATTGCTCAAGCAAATAGTGAATTAGAGTTATTAAAAAAATTAAGAGAAGAGATTTTTGTATATAGTAAAGATTGGTTTTTGACATTTGATGATGCATCAAAGGCTGCTACTGCTATGGGATTAATTGTTAATGGCACAGATATTGCTATGAGTGGTGAAAATGAAACACTTGGTGGTATGCGATATTCATCATTTAATCTATTTGGACATGGTAGATTTTCTTCTATATTAAAATATATGGATTGGCTAGAAACTTATGGTAAATTTATATCTATTGATAGTGTTATTATAGAAAGCAAAGATAATAGATTAAACTTTAGTATAGCTATAAGAAATTTTAGAGGAGGGGCTTAATGAGGATTCTGCTTTTATCTTTATTGATTATAAATATTTCTTTTGCAAATGATAATGTAACGATAGAGCTGAATACATCAGCAAATAATATTGTTGATAATAATGCAACTGCACCAGTTAATAATAGTGCATCATTAAACAATCAAACTTCATCTGATAAGACAGAGATTCAAGATGATGTTGCAATAAGTGCTGATGAAAAATTAAAAAATGATATTATTACATTTGATAGAATTGATTATATAAAAGAAGGCTCAAGAATTGATGATCCATTTATATATGTATATCCGCAATCAAAAGATGATTTAGAAAGCATACTAAAAGCAGAACAAGCTATTCTTGTTTTGAATGGTATTTTTGAAAATAAGGCTAGTATAAATAATACTTGGGTTGGAGAAGATGATATTATTGAGGGCTGGACTGTGTCAAATATACAACAGGATAGAGTAGAGTTAAAATTTAGAACTCAAACAAGAGTTTTATATGTATATGCAAATCATAATAATATTGAAATTAAATAATAACAGGTGTAATTAGAATGAGAAAGAATATTTTTACTTTAGTATTTGGTTTATTAGTGAGTGCACATTTTTTGCATGCAAACGAATTATGTGGAGATAGATTATTCACTATTTCTACTTCAAGTCAAGATGGTGTAGCAGTTGGCGATTTACTTAGTCAATTGGCTGCAGAATGTGGTTATAGCATGCTTGTTCAAGATAGAGCTGCTAAAGATAAGCTATCAAAAAGTATTGCTTCAGTAAATGTTAGACAATTGCCAATAGAAAAAATATTTGATTTGATACTTACTGAGAATGAATTAAATTATGAATTTAATGGTAATTTATTAAAAGTATCTTTTTTGATTACTGAAACATTCCAAATCAATTATATTGGTACTTCTAGAATCGGCGCAAGTAATACAGATATAGTATTATCTCAAAATGCTATGACTTCTGATAGTTCTACAACAAGCAATACAGGTGGCACAGGCACTACAGGTGGTGGTTTAAACTCTGCATCTACAACAACAGATATTCAAAATAGCGTCCATTCTTCTCTTACTTCAAATGGATTACAAAGCGGAAAAGTAGATAGTATATCTGGAACAAAAATACTATCTATGGATCAATTTGATTTTTGGGGTAGATTAGAAAAAGAAATTTTTGAAATTGCCTTTAGACCAGGTGATGCACATCAACCAAAAAGAATCTTTTCTAACTCTCAAGACCAGCAAGATGCTCAAGATTCTAATCAAGCACAGGGTTATGACATTGGTGATGGACAGAGTGTTGTTGTAAATAAAATTGCAGGATTGGTAACTGTAACAGGAACAGTAAAACAGCTTGATAGAGTAAGAAAATACATCAAAAATCTTGAAGACCAAATTCAAAATCAAGTTATGATAGATGTAAATATTTTGACAGTAACTCATACAAATTCAAATACTGTTGGTGTTGATTGGAATCAATTTTGGAATTTTGGTAATCTTTTAGTTCCTGCTTATGCTTCTGGAAATGAAGATAATACTAGAATTGATATTGGCGGTGGTGGCACTAGTATCAATATTTTTTCATCTGGTGTTCAAATGACTAGAATAGTTGAATTTTTAAATGCATATGGAAAAGTAAGATCTGTATCAAATCCAAAAGTATTAACCCTTAGCAATCAACCTGCTTTAATAAGCGTTGGTAGTATTTTAAGATATGCACAAAGTTCAGTATTTCAAAATTCATCTTCTGGTGGAACAACTCAAAATACATCTACTAGCTTCCCATCAGTATTCTCTGGTGTATTATTAGATGTTACTCCATCTGTGCAAGGTGAATATATTATGCTAAAGATTAATCCTTCTATTACACAAACAAAGGATAGAAATACAGAAAACGCAGCTACAGCATTATCTGAGCCACCAAACCTATCATCAAATCAGCTTTCTTCTTTAGTAAGAGCAAAAGATGGCGATAGAGTTGTATTAGGTGGATTAATAAGCAAAAGTGTTTCAAATAACACAAATAGAGTTCCAATACTTGGTTATATTCCATTATTAAAATATTTATTCTCATATGATGGCACATCAGAGCAAACAACTGAAATGATTATTATCATCACACCACATATTATTAAAAGATCTGATGATAATCCAAGTCTGCAAGATTTAGGATATTCTGAAGTAGTAAATCGTATAGTAGAAACTAACGATGCTACGGCTGGATTAGAGGAATCAAAGGAATTAGATAGAAAGAAAGATTTTTAATTCTTTCTATACAATTGAAAACTATATATTATGAAGAAAATCATTGAATTAGAAGAAAGATGGAAGTCCTATAAATATAGGTCTTTTGTCTTTTATATATTTATATTTGTTTTTATAGTATTTATTGCACTTGTTGCTCTTTTTGTAAAAAATCAATATAGCAAGTATTCTAATATTGATAATAAACAGATTGCTAGTAACAATTTAGCATCTAAAGGCAATACTGCTATAAACGAAAATAATGTAGATAATAGTGTAAATAATGATAAAACAAATACATCTACAGCTATTAATAATAATCAAAGTATGAATAATTACCCAAGTATTAACTTTGTTTGTAGAAAGGTTATAGCAGATAAATTAATGGTTAGAAAACAGCCAAGTTTTAAATCACAAGCTGTTGGATATTATTCTAAAAATGGTATATTTTGTGCAGATAGTAGAGCAGTAAATGGGTTATTGCAAACCAATAATGGCTGGATTAGCTCTAATGATAATTATAGTGAAGTTATAGAAGTGAATATGTTTGTTGATTCTGGTTTTAATGAATATCAAGATAGTTCAAGAGTATTAGCACAAAATTCTCAAGCTCCTATAGAAGAGATAAATGTATTAAATGATAAATCGACTCAGACACAACCAACACGATATTCATCTTCAAATAATACAGCAGTTTCTAACGCTCAGAATAATACGGCTATTCAACCAACTAATGCAAAACCACTTATTAATATAAGTTCAGAAAAAATTACAAAAGAAAGAGAAATTCAATTAAAAATTGCTGATTTCAAAAATAATAATAATTATGCTACAGCAATTGCAATTGCGGAGTATTATTTTGATATTAAGAATTATTCAAGTTCTCTTAAATGGGCGTTAAATGCTTCAGAAGCAGATTCTAATGGTAAAGCTAAATCTCAGAGCTTTATTATATATGCTAAATCATTATATGCAATAGGCAAAACAGAAGAAGCTATTGAAGTATTAAATAGATATATCGCAAAAACAAACTCAAGAGATGCCATCGAGGCATTAGAACATATAAGGCAAGGTACTATTTAGTGGCTAAAGTTAGAATAGGTGATAGGCTTATTTCTGCTGGTTTAATTACTAATGCTCAGCTAGAAAAGGCTCTTGAAGAACAAAGAAAACAGGTAAGACGCAAGAAGATAGTGCGCATTCTTGTTGATTTGGGTTATTTGGAAGAATCTAAATTATTAGGTTTTTTTGTTGAATTATGCAAAAGAGGAGAATTAAATCTATTATCAATTTTAGAAGATTTTCCAAATAGTGAAGAAAATATTCTTATGCTTTTATCTAAAATGATAAATATGGAATATGTTGATTTAGATACATATGAATTTAATCCAACTATCGCTGATAATGTTCCATTTTCAATTATTGAGAGATACACATCTTTTCCTTTTGCTCAAGAAGGCGATACTATCAAGGTTGTATTAGCAGATCCATTTGATATTCAGGCAAAAGAGGCATTAAGTAGATCTATTCGTGGAAAAAAAATTGCTTTTTGTATAGCTAAAAAAGAACAAATAGTAGCAATTGTTATTAGATTGTCTCTAAATGATAGCATTAAATTAATTGTGCAAAATATTAGAGAGGAGATGAGTGGTAGCACAGGTATCATTATGGCAGATGATAGCGGTGCTAATCAATCTGCTATTACAAAACTTATCAATGTTATTTTTGAAACTGCGGTAAAACAGAAAGCAAGTGATATTCATATAGAGGCTACAGAGATATCTACTCTTGTTAGAAATCGTGTAGATGGCGTGCTAAGAGAGGCATTTAAGTTTGATAAAGATATATTCGCACCTCTTAGCTCAAGAATGAAATTGATGGCCAATTTAGATATTGCAGAGCGTAGAAAACCACAAGATGGTAGGTATAGTGATATTATTATTGGTAAGCCATATGATTTTCGTATTTCTACACTTCCTATTATTACTGGTGAGAGTATAGTTATAAGGATTCTAGATAAAAGCAAAGTCCTCGTCAAGCTAGAAGATTTAGGTATATCAGAGCTAAATTATAGTAGATTTAATGAAGCTATTAAACAGCCAAATGGTATTGTCTTGGTTACTGGACCAACAGGTAGTGGTAAAACTACAACTCTTTATGCAGCATTAAATGCTATAAAAAATGTTACTCATAAAATTATTACTGTTGAAGATCCTGTAGAATATCAAATGGATCTTATACAACAAGTTATGGTTAATGAACGTGCAGGTATGACATTTGCAGCTGGTCTTAGATCTATACTTAGACAGGATCCAGATATCATAATGATAGGTGAGATTCGTGATAAAGAGACATTACAAATTGCTCTTCAAGCAGCTCTTACAGGACATCTTGTGCTTGCCACACTTCACACCAATGATGCTATTAGTGGTGTTGCAAGACTTCTTGATATGGGTGTTGAGAGTTTCTTTATTGGTTCTACTATTTGTGGATTCCAAGCTCAAAGGTTGGTAAGAAAACTTTGTCCTAATTGTATGTATGAAGTAGAACCACCAGAAAAGATGTTAGCACAGATTAGAAATCTAATACCAGAAGATTATCACTTTTATAAATCTCATGGTTGTGTTAATTGTGGCATGCAAGGTTATATAGGTCGTGAGGTCATATCTGAAGTTATACTTGGGACAGAAGGTATGAGGAGGTTGATTTCTGCAAATGCTACAAAAGATGAATTATTAGCAGAAGCAAGAAAAGATGGGTTTGTTACTATGTTTGAAGACGCATTATTAAAAGCATTGGAAGGTAGAACAAGTTTAGATGAAGTTTATAGGGTGGCAAAATTATGAAGTTTTATAAAGTATCCTCACGGAAAAATGGTAGAAAAGTTGATATTGTTGTTAGGGCAACAACTCCAGAGATGGCTTTTGATGTTGCTAGAACAAAATATAAAATTAAACCGGTATCAGCGGTAGAAGCTGAACCACCATTTTATTTAAAATTATATAATGATTTAACAAAAGATAAAAAGATTAAATATGATGATTTGATCGCTGCATTTAAGCAAATGTCTTTTATGTTAAATTCAGGTATATCAATTCACACTACATTAGAAGATCTAGTAAAATATACATCAAATGAAAGACTTGTGATTGTTTTTGATACTGTGTTAAATGGTGTAAATAGTGGTAGGACACTTACAGAATCCTTTATGGATCATAAAAAAGTAGTTGGCGGACTTACAATTTCTATGATTTCTTTGGGTGAAAAAACAGGTAACTTAGCAGAATCTTTAGCAATGCTTGTTAAAAGCTTAGAAGAATTAAGAGATAATAGAGCAAAGTTTAAAAAAGCTATGCGTTATCCAATTATAGTAATATCTGCTATGGCCATAGCATTTGTTGCACTTATTTTGCTTGTTATTCCACAATTTAAAAGCATATTTGCCGAACTTGGTGCAAATTTACCATTACCAACAAGGATACTAATAGGAATAGAAGAGGTAATGACTAATTATGGCTTATTAGTTGGTATAGGTATATTTGTAGCAATTATGGTAATAAAAAATCGATATAGAAATAGCGCATCATTTAAGCTGAAATTTGACCAATATATATTAAAAGTAAAATTGATAGGTAATATTATATTTTTGGCTAATATGAACCAATATGTAACAACATTATCACTTCTTTTAAAAGCTGGTATATCATTAGAAGAAGGATTAGAATCTTCTGCATCGTTGCTTGATAATGATTATATGAAAAATAAGTTTATAGTCGTTGATTCAAGTATTAAACGCGGTATAACACTTACAGAAGCTTTTATTGAGACTGGATATTTTGAGCCTATGACTTTGCAGATGGTAAATACAGGTGAGCAATCTGGTGAATTGGATAAGATGCTTGCTTCTGTGGCTGAATATTATAAAATCAAATATGATTATATTATTGATAACTTATCTGCATATATAGAGCCTATTATGACTTTCTTTATTGCATGTTTGGTATTATTGCTTGCACTTGGGATCTTCTTGCCTATGTGGGGATTAGGAGCTGCTGCAAAAGGTGGTGCTTAATTTTATTATTAGCAGGAATGCTAATAATAAATATTTATCATAAGATTCTAAGCTAAGTTTTTAAAGAGTAACAAAGTCTATAATAATAAAGAATTTTTTATTGTAAAAATTTCTACAATGTTTTTCTGCTTAAATCATTTTGCACATTTTTTGCATATTCCTGTTAATAGCACTGATACTTCTTCTATGCAATGATAACTACTCTGTTTTCTACAATATTCTTGAAACTCTTTCGTATCTATTGCAAAATCTTCCAGATTCTCGCATATTTTACAAAATAAATGCACATGAGGTTTTATATTGATTTCATATTTTTGTTTATGTGTTGGTGTTTTAACACTCTTTAGTATATTCACACTCTGTAGAGTTAAAATATTTTTATACACTGTAGCAAGTGAAACAGATGGCACTTTAGGTTTAATCCTATTAAAAATATCATCAACACTTGAGTGTCCATTTTTCTCCAACTCTTCTAGAATAGCTATTCTTTGTGGAGTTATTTTTAATTTTTTTTCTTTTAGTATTTCCGTGAAAACAGCTTTACTCACTACCCATCTCCTAATAATAATTTAATAAATATAAAATTTTACTACGCAATAATAATAATTTTTATTACATAATAATAAACTTAATTTGTATTTTTAAATGTTGTTTATTTTAGAAAATAATTGTAAAATACAAACTTTACTATAATTTTTGCTTTACTGTATTTTTGGAGTAGTATTTTGTTTGATACATTGACTAATTCTTTTAAAGGCATTGTGAATAAGATTAGATTCTTAGATGATGAAAAAGCCCTTACTCGTAGTTTAGATGAATTAAAAAAAACATTATTGAAAAATGATGTATATCATAAAGTCACAAAAGAAATAGTCTCTCAAGTAGAGAGTGAGTGCAAAAAAAATGGAATAGGAAAAGATTCTTTTTCAAAAGCTCTTGCTACTTCTTTAGATAGTGTATTTAGTGGTAATTATGGATTCTCATATGCACAAAAACCTCCAACTATTGTGCTTATGGTTGGTTTGCAAGGTAGTGGAAAAACTACAAGCAGTGCAAAGCTAGCAAATTATTTAAAATTAAGAGGAAAAAAAGTTTTACTTGTTGCTTGTGATTTACAAAGACTAGCTGCAATAGAGCAATTAAAACAGCTTGCAGATGAAATTGAGGTTGATATTTTTACACAAGAAAATAGTAACCCTACGCTTGTTGCAAAAGATTCTATTAAATATGCTAAAGATTCTACATATGATGTCGTCATCATTGATACAGCAGGGAGATTATCTATCAATGAAGAGCTTATGAATGAGCTCAAAGATATTAAAAATAGCATTAAAGTAGATGAAGTATTTTATGTATTAGATAGCTTAAGCGGTCAAGATGCTATAAGAAGTGCTGATAATTTTAATAAAGAAATTGGTCTTAGTGGTATTATCCTTAGCAAATTTGATAGTGATGCAAAAGGTGGTATAGCACTATCTGTAACAAAACAGATTGGGATTCCTATTAGATTTATTGGTAGTGGTGAAAAAACTGCCGATTTGGATATTTTTATACCAGATAGAATTGTTAGTAGGTTAATGGGAGCTGGAGATGTAGCTGGATTTATAGAAAAAACTACAGCAGTTGTAGATGAAAAAGAAGCAAAAAGATTAACAAAAAAAATAAGAAAAGGTGAATTTACTTTTAGTGATTTTTTATCACAATTAGAAAGTATCAAGAAAATGGGTTCTATGAAATCATTGATCTCAATGATGCCAGGACTTGGTGCCATGGGTGATGCATTAAAAAATGTAGATATTGATAATTCTGTTGAGATTAAAAATATTAAAGCCATGGTTTCATCTATGACACAAAAAGAAAGAGATAATCCTTCTATTTTAAATGGTAGTAGAAAAAAACGTATAGCAAAGGGTTGCGGTCTTGATGTAAGCGATATTAATAGATCTCTAAAACAATTCGAGACAGCAGCAAAAATGGCAAAGCAAATGTCATCGCCAAATGGTGTAAAAAATATAATGAATATGATTAAAAGTGCAAATCTTAACAAAATGCAATAATTAAGATAACATTTCAAATTTAATACAAAAGGAGCATTATGGCAACAGTTATAAGACTTACTAGAGTTGGAAGAAAGAAAAAACCATTTTATAGAATCGTAGTAACTGATAGTAGAAAAAGAAGAGATGGTGGTTGGATAGAATCTATTGGCTATTACAATCCTTTAAATCCTGATTTTAAAAATATTAATAAAGAAAGATTGGATTATTGGATTGGTGTTGGTGCAAAAATGAGTGATAGAGTAAAAGAAATTACAAAATAGTTTGATTCCTATGGTAGATGATTTTATTAAATCATATGTAAAGAAAATAGCATCACATGCTGAACACATTAGTGTTACAAAGAGCATTAATAGCCAAGATAGTAGTTGTGATATAGTAATTTATGCAAATAGCAATGATATTGGTAGAATTGTTGGTAGAAATGGAAAAATGATTAGCTCCATCAAGACACTTATATCTGGTTGCAAAGCAAAAGATGGGATAAGCTATAAAATAGTAGTAGAATCTATATAATGGATTTTGATATTCTTGTGGCTAAATGTGGCAAAAGCATAGGATTGAAAGGTCATTTAAAGCTTATTATTTATACTGATTTTATTGATATATTTAAGCCAAATAATATTTTTTTGTGCAAAAATACATTTCTTACAATAGAGCATTTTAATCCTCACCAAAATAGTATAAAATTTTTAGAGATTAACACAATAGATGAGGCTAAAGCTCTTACTTCTTATGAATTATACACTACTAAAGATACAACATTAAAAATATGTAAATTAGATAGTGATGAATTTTTTTGGTTTGATATTGTAGGATTAAATATTATTGATAATGGTATATTGCTTGGTATTGTTGAAAATATAGAGCGTGTAGGAAATATGGACTATCTAATCATTAAAACAAATATGGATAAGTTTAGTAAGCCACATAGCTTTATGATTCCATATATTGATAGATATATAATCAATGTGGATTTAGATAAAAAGATTATATATACTAGAGATGCTATTTTGATTTTAGAGACATCGTAGAAATGAAATTTACATTTCTTACTCTTTTCCCAAATCTTATTTCTGGATATTTTGAAGATTCTATATTAAAACGTGCTATATCAAATAAAATCATTGAAATCGAGATTATAAATGTTAGAGATTTTAGTTTAAATAAATACAAAAAAGTCGATGATTTTCAAGTTGGTGGTGGTGCGGGTTTGGTTTTGTGTGCAGATGTTTTATCACGTGCATTAGAATCTGTTATTACCAAGGATTCTCATGTAATATACCTTACACCTGTTGCAAAGCATTTTATTCAAAATGATGCAAAACGATTAGCTTTGTCGTATTTACATATTATTTTTATTTGTGGTAGGTATGAGGGTATTGATGAACGCATTATTGAAGAATTTGTAGATGAAGTGTTTTGCATTGGTGATTTTATTTTGACTGGTGGAGAGATTCCAGCTTTGTGTTTGTGTGATTCTATCGCTAGGAATATTAATTTTGTATTAGGCAATGCAGAGTCTTTATGTGGGGAGAGTTTTGAAGGTGGAATCTTAGAGCCTCCAATTTTTACAAAACAGATAAATGAAACAAAAAAAATATCAAATTTAAAATTGCCTTCAGAGTATTCAAAGGGAAATCATAATAAAATCAAAGTTTTGAAATATGAATTGTCTTTATGTAAGACTAAATATTTTCGTCCTGATATTTATCAGGGATATTAATCCAAAAGAGGAAACAATGCAAAATAGATATATAGACATGTTTGAGCAATCTCAAATAAAAGACAAGCAGATTCCGCAATTTAAAGCTGGAGATACTATAAAAATAGGGATTACAATCAAAGAAGGTGATAAAATAAGAATCCAATATTTTGAAGGTATTTGTATATCAATTAGAGGACATGGGCTAAATAGAAGCTTTACGATACGAAAAATTGGTGCAAACAATGTCGGTGTTGAAAAGATTTTTCCAATTTATAGCGAAAGTCTAGCTAGCATAGAAGTTGTTAGAATTGGTAGAGTAAGAAGAGCAAAATTATATTATCTAAGAGACAAAAAAGGTAAATCTGCAAGAATTAAAGAATTAAGAAAACAAGATATAAAGAAATAGTTTATCAAATTTAGGCAATTCTTGCTTTAATGCGATGGATTGCCATCCTGCTAATAAATAATAATCTAATAACTTTAGAAAATAAGAAAAAATATTATTAATCTTTTGTTTGTATATCACAAAGGCAATAATTATAAGCCTAAATATTACAAAGAATCTATAAGGAGAAAAGAGGTTTCCTTAAGTGGAGCTACCCTCTTTTAATTTTTCCTTTTTAAGTGTAGCTATTTGTTTTATCTATATTAAATATGCTTAAAGATGGGAATTTTAAACTTTTTTCTAACTTGCCATAATTGAATTATTAGAATCTTTAATATTATTTTAGATTTATTGGCTATCCTCATCTTCTGTATTATTATTATTATCTTGTAGTTTAGTTGCCTTTATCGTTTTAATCCTCATTCCATCAACTTCTAAAACTTCAAAGATAAAATTTTCATCTACTACGCTATCGCCTACAACAGGTTCTTTTCCTAGTAGGTTAAATACATATCCGCCAATTGTTACTTGTTCTACATCTTCTGGTATATTTAATTTTTCAGCTACGCTATCGATATCAAGCATTCCATCAATTGTGTAATTATTCTCATCAATTTTTTCTATACCTTCAATCTCTTTGTCATGTTCATCTCTTATATCACCCATTATTTCTTCTATAATATCTTCCATAGTAAGAAGTCCTGCAGTGCCACCATATTCATCAACTACCAATGCTGTATGAATTTGCTTTTTATTCATTTTTGTTAGTATATTTGATATGGATGCATTTTCAGGGACAATAATAAGCTCTCTTACTATGCTTGAGAGGTTTTCTTTTGGTGCTGTTTGTTGCAGTGTATTTTGCAATAAATCACGAATGTGTATCATACCTATTATATTATCTTTTCCTTCTTTGCAGTATGGATATCGTGTATGATTTGTTTGTTTTATTATTTCTATATTTTCTTCATATGTATTATCTTCAAATAAACATACTATATCTTTTCTTGGAGTCATTATCTCTTTTGCGGTTGTATCGCTAAAATCAACAGCATTTTTTAGAATCTCACTTTCAATAGAATCCAAATACCCACCTTTTAGGCTCTCACCAATAATGATTTTTATCTCTTCATCAGAATGTGCGTGCTCGCTATCTTTTGTCGGCTCAATTCCTATTCTCCTTAGAGAAAAACCTGCTAATGAATCAAATATTGTAATTAATGGAAAAAATAAGATTCTAAACATATATAAAGGTCTTGCTACAAATAGTGTAGCTTGTTCTGCTTTTGCTATAGCTATTGATTTTGGTATTAATTCTCCACACACTACATGAAGCAATGTAATAATTGTAAAAGCAATGATAAAACTAATAGAATGAAGCAATATTTGATTATTTACAAAAAATGAAGCAAACAGCCTTTCTAAGAGTCTAGCAATAGCTGGCTCTCCAATCCAACCTAAAGCTAGTGATGAGAGTGTTATACCAAGTTGTGTAGCACTTAAATATGTATCAAGGTTTTTTGTTATTTTTAATGCGAGTTTTGCATTGGTTTTATTTTTTTTTACTAGCTCTTCTAACTTTGAGCGTCTTACTTTTACTATTGCGAATTCTGATAATACGAAAAATCCATTTAATCCAACAAGGATTATTGCTGAGATAACCATAAATAACTGACTAATCGAACTCGAACTATCCAAAGTGAAAAATCCTTTGCGCTATAAAATAGCATTTATGAAATTTGATAAAATAGACATTATATCTTAGCTAAAATAAAATTTAATATTATGCTTTAATGATATAAATATTTATTATAATATTATTTGATATTTGTCTAGGTTAATATTTGTCATGTTTAATAAAAAAGTGTTTCCATATATTATTTTTTTTGTATCTCCATTAGTTCTTGTAATAATTGGCGTATTTATCGGTTATTTTGGAGTTGAATTTAGCACAGAAGTGCTACATATTTTTGGGAGAATATCTATTTGGCTATTAGTATTGATGCTCTTATCCAAATATTTTATCAAGATTCCATTATTATCTATCATTAGTAAATATAAAAAAGAAATAGGTATTAGCTCATTTTTGTTTGCATTATTACATATCCTTTTATATGCCTTTAGCACTAATAATCTTGTTTATGAAATACTTCAAAGACGTTATATTTTGCTTGGATTTTTATTATTTGCATTAATGTTTTTTATGTTTATTAGTAGTTTTTTTTATAAAAAAATATTTTTTAAGATTTCACCTTTAATTCTTCCATTTAGTTTGCTTGGGGCTATTCATTATTTATTTTCAACAAAAATAGTATCTCTTTATGCACTTATTGTATTTGGTATTTTATTTATTTTATTGTGTATGAAAATCTACAAAAATGCTTAAAGGAAATATAAATGATAATCATTCCTGCAAGGCTTCATTCAACAAGATTGCCAAATAAACTTTTATTACCACTTGGTGGAATCCCTATCATCGTTCGCACTGCAAATATTGCAAAAGAAATAGATTCTACTATTGTAGCTTGTGATAGTGAAGAGATATTAGATGTTTGTAAAAAATATAATATAGATTGCATTTTGACATCAAAAGAGCATACAAGCGGGACAGATAGATGTGCTGAAGTCGCAAAAAAAATGAAATTAGATGATGATGAAGTAGTGATTAATTTGCAAGGTGATGAGCCATTTATAGAATCTAATATTATAGAAAATCTAAAACAATCAATGAAAAATGCAATAAGTAATAAATTTGCTTTCATGGCGAGTTGTTATAAACAAATAGATTCTGCTAGTGCAGATGATCCAAATATTGTTAAAGTCGTCCTTGATAGCAATAGCTTTGCATTGTATTTTTCAAGAAGCAAGATCCCATACAATAGAGACAATGTAGAATCTACATATTTTGGACACATTGGAATCTACGCATTTAGCGCTAAAAGTCTGATTGAATTTTGTAATTTTTCTAAATCGCAGATAGAAGATATAGAAAAATTAGAACAGCTTAGGGCGCTTTGGTATAGTAAAAAAATATTAATGATAAAGGTTGAGACAAATTCTATAGGAATTGATACAAAAAGTGATTATGAAAATGCATTAAAATTGATAGGAGATAAATAAATGGATATTATAGAAGTAAAACCTCTAACAAATGAGATTCTAGAAGAAATTGGGCTAGATTGGCATACAGATTTAGATAAAACTAATTATATATCAAATGAAGTGATAGAAATCACACAAGATGAAGCAGAAGCATTTTATGATGCTGGAAATGAGCTTTATGATATGTTTATTGAAGCTGGTGAATATGTGATAAAAAATAATTTATTTTTTGAATTAGATATTCCTACAACCTTGATTGATACTATAAAACAAAGCTGGGAAAATGAAGTGCATTGGCATATTTATGGTAGATTTGATTTTGCAGGCGGACTTGATGGAAAGCAAATAAAATTATTAGAATTTAATGCCGATACGCCTACATTGCTATATGAGAGCGCACTTATTCAATGGGCATTATTAAAACACAATGGATTAAATGAAGAAAAACAATTTAATAATATATTTGATGCAATTAGAGATAATTTTAAGCGAATGATTACTCTTGGGGATGATGTAAGTAGATTTGATGAATTATATGAGGATTGGGGAGTTTTATTTTCTAGTATTAGAGGAAATATTGAGGAAGAAAGAACTACAAGATTCTTGATGCAGTGTGCAAGAGAAGCAGGTTTTGTAAGTGAGTTTTGCTATATTGATGAAGTGAATTTTAATGAGCTAGATGGTGTTTCATTTGATGGTGCTAAATATGAATTTTTATTTAAATTATTGCCTTGGGAGATTATTAGTATAGATGAGCCAGAATTGGCATTAATCATCAATAATATGATAAAAAATAAAAATACTATATTTTTAAATCCAGCTTATACTCTTTTATTTCAAAGTAAAAGAATGTTAAAGATTCTATGGGATTTATTTCCAAATCATCCATTATTGCTTGAGAGTTCGTTTGAACCACTAAATAAAAAGCAAGTTAAAAAAGTTTCATTTGGTAGAGAAGGTGCAAATATTGATATTTTAGATTCTAATAGAATCTTGGAGCAAAGAGGCGGTGAATATGGCAACTATAAAAGCGTATATCAAGAATTTTATGAATTAAATTCACATAATGGCATATATTATCAACCAAATGTATTTTTTGCATATGAAAGTTGCGGATTAGGATTTCGCAAAGGTGGTGATATAATGGATAATTATGCAAAATTTGTATCACATATGATTAAATAATTTATTTAATAAATTTTGATTTTTATCAAACCTATATATACATAGTTTCCTTACAATGAAAACGTAAGTTTTTAATAACTTTGCTATTACATATTATAAGGATTTTACGATGAGTAATGCAGGTAAATTTTATAGCTATTTTGAAAGTGGCTTATGGGAAGACGAAATAAATGTAAGAGACTTTATTGTAAAAAATTACACTCCTTATGATGGCGATAGTAGTTTTTTAGTATCTCCTACTAAAAAAACTATTAAACTATGGGAAAAAGTCTGTGATTTGATGAAAATAGAGCGTCAAAGAGGCGGTGTATATGATGTAAGCACAGATATTATTTCTACTATCACATCACATAAACCAGGATATATAGATAAAGATTTAGAATCTATAGTTGGTGTTCAAACAGATGAACCACTAAAACGTTCAATAATGCCATTTGGTGGATATAGAATGGTATTAAGCTCACTAGATGCTTATGGCAAAAAAGAAGACCCAAATGTAGCAAATGTATTTAAATATCGCAAAACCCATAATGATGGTGTTTTTGATGCCTACACTGATGAAATGCTTTTAGCAAGAAAAGCAGCAATTATTACAGGACTTCCAGATGCCTATGGAAGAGGTAGAATCATAGGAGATTATAGACGCGTTCCTTTATATGGTGTCGATAAACTAATAGAGGAAAAAATCAAGGCAAAGAAGAAAATGGTTCCAGATGTAATGGATTCTGATACCATTAGAGCAAGAGAAGAAATATCAGAGCAAATTCGATCTTTAAATGAATTGAAAGTGATGGCTAAATCTTATGGATTTGATATATCACAGCCTGCGACTGATGTAAAAGAAGCGATACAATGGCTTTATTTTGCTTATCTTGCTGCTACAAAAGAGCAAAATGGTGCGGCAATGAGTATTGGTAGAATCTCTACATTTTTAGATATTTATGCTCAAAGAGATTTAGAGAGTGGAAAATATAGTGAGGAAGAGATTCAAGAAATGGTTGATCATTTTGTAATGAAACTTAGAATGATTAGATTCCTTAGAACTCCAGAATATGACGAGCTTTTCTCTGGTGATCCTACATGGGTGACTGAATGTATCGGTGGTATGTGCTTAGATGGTAGGCATTTAGTTACAAAAATGTCATTTAGATTTTTACATACTTTAAGAAATCTAGGACCAGCTCCAGAGCCAAATATGACAATACTTTGGAATCACCGCTTGCCTAATAACTTTAAAGAATTTTGTGCAGAAATTAGCATACAAACATCATCAATACAATATGAAAGTGATGAAATTATGCTTGAGGAATTTGGAGATGATTATGGTATAGCATGTTGTGTATCTCCAATGAGACTTGGCAAACAAATGCAGTTTTTTGGTGCTAGATGTAATCTAGCAAAAGCATTATTATATGCAATAAATGAAGGTAAAGATGAAAAATTAGGGCTTCAAGTTGGACCAAATATCGCACCTACACAAGGTGAATATCTAGATTATGATGAAGTAAGATCAAAACTTGATATTATTTTTGATTGGCTTGCAAGATTGTATATAAATACTCTAAATGTAATTCACTATATGCATGATAAATATTGCTATGAGAGAATACAAATGGCATTGCATGATGAAAATATAACTCGAACTATGGCAGGCGGTATAGCAGGTTTATCTGTAATAGCAGATTCTCTATCAGCCATCAAATATGCAAAAGTAAAACCAATTAGAAATAAAGATGGATTGATTGTTGATTTTGATATTGAAGGTGATTATCCAAAATATGGAAATAATGATGATAGAGTTGATGAAATTGCAGTTGATATAGTAAAGATCTTTTCTCAAAGATTAGCATTGCACGATACATATAGAGATTCTATTTCTACAATGAGTGTCTTAACTATCACTTCAAATGTTGTATATGGAAAGAAAACAGGAACTACACCTGATGGTAGAAAAGCTGGAGAGCCATTTGCTCCGGGGGCTAATCCTATGCATGGAAGAGATAGCAGTGGTTGTGTAGCTAGTTTTTGCTCTGTTGCAAAGATACCATTTAAATATTCTCAAGATGGAATCTCAAATACATTTTCTATTATCCCAAGTGCAATAGGCAGTGATGATAAATCTCAAAGGCAGAATCTAGTCCAGCTAATGGATGGATATTTTAGTGATGGTGGATATCATCTAAATGTAAATGTATTGCAAAAAGATGTATTAAAAGATGCGATGATTTATCCAGAAAAATATCCACAGCTTACTATTCGTGTAAGTGGGTATGCTGTTAATTTTATTAAATTAACAAGAGAGCAGCAAGAAGATGTTATATCTCGAACGTTTCATCAAAGAATGTAGAATTTAGGTTTAAATGTCAAAAATAAATAAAGAAGAGATACTAAATAATTATAAAAAAATAAAAGGCAGGGTTCATTCAATTGAGACTTTTGGTGCAGTTGATGGACCTGGGATAAGATTTGTATTATTTTTACAAGGTTGTTATTTAAGATGTCTTTATTGCCATAATCCAGATTCTTGGAATCCACAAGGTGGCACAGAAATAAGTGCAAAAAATATATTAAAAAATATACTTGCCTACAAGAAATTCTACAAAAATGGTGGTGTAACCATATCAGGTGGAGAGCCTTTGTTTCAACATGAATTTTTATATTCATTGCTTGAAGCACTTGAGATTCTAGGATTTCACACTGCTATTGATACAAATGGTTTTATTGATTTAAAGTATTCAAAAAAGTGCATAGATAAAGCAAATATGTTGCTTCTTGATATAAAAGAAGTTGATGAAAATGACTGCATTGTTTTAACCGAGCATAGCAATCAAAATACACTAAAGACATTAGAATATGCACAAAGCATCAATAAATGTGTATGGATAAGGTATGTTTGTGTTCCTGGATATACTTTAAGCATAGATAAGATACATAAATTAGGGGAATTATTAAATAAATATTCTTGTATTCAAAAAGTTCAGTTAATACCATTTCACCAATTAGGCAGTTATAAATATAAAGAATTGCAGATTCAATATAAATTAGAAAATACAAGAGTGCCGACAAATGATGAAATGATTGAGGCACAAAATATATTAAGACAATACAATATTCCATTGTAATTTTTATTTATGCTACAATTTATCAATGAAAAAAGATAAATTTGAATTATTAATAGAGCAATTAGAGCAGATCCCAAGTATTGGTAGAAAATCTGCTCTAAAGATTGCATACACGCTTGCAATAGAAAATAAAGTTCTTGCACTAAATCTAGCACATTGTTTAGAAGATGCTGTGAATAATATCCAAAGATGTGATATTTGTGGTGGCATCAGTCAAAGCAGTCTTTGTCATATTTGTAGTGATGAAAGTCGTCTTTATCGTGGGATATTGTGTATAGTTGGAAATCCAAAAGATATATTAGTAATTGAAGAGGCAAATGTATTTGATGGATTCTATCTAGTCATAGAGGAACTAGATAGCATAGATTTTAAAAATATTATTGCAAATATAAAGTCTTATGATGTCAAAGAGATTATATTTGCTTTTAGTCCATCTCTTGCTAGTGATGCTATGATTTTATATATAGAAGAGTATTTAAAAGGTGAGAATCTTAAATTTTCTAAAATTGCACAAGGTGTGCCAACAGGTGTTGGTTTGGATAATATCGATAAACTCTCTTTATCTCGAGCACTAGAATCTAGGACTAAAATATAGATTTTATTATTTTTTCTAAAGAATCTTGCATAATATGCAAAAATTATTAGAATCTATAAATCTTACTTTTTTATTTATTTTGAGTTTTATTTTTTAAATCCTGTTTTTTCTTATCATTATTTTTTATAAAATTTGCTTGAGAATATTGGCTTACTATGTTTGGGTCTGCAAGAAGGCATACTTTGCTTTGGTCTTTGCCATCATAATCTATTTTTGATAATAAATCTCTAGCGATATTTATTCTTGCTCTTTTTTTATCTGTAGAATCTACCATAATCCATGGGGATTCTGCATTGTGTGTACGTGAAAACATTTTTTGAAAAGCATCTGTATATTCATCCCATAGATTTAATGATTTGTTATCAATAGAGCTTAGCTTCCACATTCTAAGTGGGTCTGTTTTTCGTCTTTCAATCCTTCTTTTTTGCTCATTTCGCGATACATTTAAAAAATATTTAAATATATGCAATCCACTTGTAATTAGCATTTGCTCAAGATTTAATACTTGATATATAAATTCTTTATATTCTTCTTGCGTGCAAAATCCCATCACTCTCTCCACCCCAGCACGATTATACCAACTTCTATCAAATAACACGATTTCTCCGGGCTTTGGAAGCTCTGAAATATATCTTTTAAAATACCAATCTTTTTTTTCAGAATCTGTTGGCTTTTGTAATGCAACAATTCTAAATCCTCTAGGGTTTAATTTCTCTGTAAGCGCTTTTATAGTTCCACCTTTTCCTGCACCATCTCTACCTTCCATTATTATTAGAATTCTTTTATTATTTGTTATCACCCATTTTTGCAATTTTAAAAGTTCAATTTCGAGTTTGTATAATTCTTGCTCATAAAATTTTCTTTTAAAAACCATTTTATGATTACGATCTTTATATACATTTTCTTTATTATCCTCTGGTCGCATTGTTATTTGTTTTTTCATGTAGCCCTCCATAAATATTTTTGTATAATTATAATACTAAACTGCCAGATAAAAGTGTATTATGAGAGAAGATTTATCCAAAATTGTAATAGAAATTTTTAAAAAAAGTAATCAAACTTTATCGATTGCAGAATCTTGCACAGGTGGTCTGCTTAGCTATCAATTTACAAAAATAAGCGGTGCTTCAAATGTATTTGTAGGAAGTGTTGTAAGCTATCAAAATCTAGCAAAAATGAAGATTCTAGGTGTAAAAAAAGAACTTTTGGATTTATATTCACCATATAGCAATGAGGTTATAGAAGCAATGTTGCAAGGCATTATGAATCTTACAGATTCTACTTTTGGGCTTGCTACAAGTGGTCTTGCAAGTGGTAGTAATTTTAGAGATATTAAAGTGGGAGATGTATTTATTGGATTTAAAGAGAGAAACAAAGATTCTATTATTATAAAAAAGGAATTTAAAGGCAGCAGGGAAGAAGTCCAATTAAGTGCTTCAAATGTAGCAATTGAATTATTATATAACAATATTGACAAAAAGTATTAAAGCCATTATAATTACTACTTTTAAAATCAAACCCTAATAAGATACAAATCTTTAAATGACCCGTTAGCTCAGCAGGTAGAGCAATTCCCTTTTAAGGAATGGGCCGTTGGTTCGAATCCAACACGGGTCACCATTAATCATTTTTAGGCCTCTTCATCTAGCGGTTAGGATACCACCCTTTCACGGTGGTTACAGGGGTTCAAATCCCCTAGAGGTCACCATTTGGTCGCTTAGCTCAGTTGGTAGAGCGCTACCCTTACAAGGTAGATGTCACAAGTTCGAGTCTTGTAGCGACCACCATGGAGCGGTAGTTCAGCTGGTTAGAATACCTGCCTGTCACGCAGGGGGTCGCGAGTTCGAGCCTCGTCCGTTCCGCCATTATCATTGACCCCTTCATCTAGCGGTCAAGGATACTACTCTTTCACAGTAGAGACAGAAGTTCAAATCTTCTAGGGGTCGCCACTTCTTTATTTCTTTCTTATTTGTGTTATAATCATTAATACTTTTATTGATTGGATTTTTATGAAAAAAATTGTTTTTATTATTACTATTGCTTTGTTAATAGCTGGTTGTGATAATAGAGAGCAGTTTGGTTTTACATCTAGTAACTGCAATGAAGTTTATAATAATTGTCTAAATAAATGCCTGCAAAGTGGTAAAACTAGAGTAGAGTGTTTGGGAAATTGTGATAAAAGCAGGGGAATGTGTAGAGCTGTAAAAATGAAAGGTTGCATGCAAAATTGCAATACAACATATGGAAAAAATACTACAAGTAGCGAATCTTGCAAGAGAAGCTGTGCTAATAATGTGAGCAATTAACTATATCTTATGCTCGCTTTAGCCCATTTATAGTTTGCAACATAGAATCTGCTGTTTGTATAGTTTTTGAATTTGCCTCATAAGCTCTTTGTCCAGTAATTAAATCTGTCATTTCTTCTACTAATTTTACATTACTCATCTCAATAAATCCTTGCCTTAACATACCAAATCCTTCATTTCCTGGAATCCCATTTATTGGCTCACCAGAAGCATTTGTATTGATATATAGATTATCACCTAGCGAGTGAAGCCCTGCAGGATTTATAAAGATTGTTGTTTCTATTTGTCCAATCGTATTTAATTCTGTTGAGTTAGCTTGCAAAACACTTATTGTTCCATCTGTGCCGATGTTTATTTGTGTTGCATCTTCTGGTATTGTGATATTTGGTATTAGCATATAGCCTTCGCTTGTTACTATATTACCTTCATTATCAAGCTTAAAACTTCCACTTCTTGTATAAGCTGTTGTTCCATCTGGCATTTCAATTTGAAAAAAACCTCTCCCCATTATGGCTAAATCTAGATTGTTTTCTGTTTCTTTTGGATTGCCTTGTGAAAAATGTTTAGCAATAGCTAGCGGTCTTACTCCAAGCCCGATTTCAATTCCTGTTGGTGCTATAGTGGTTTGTGAAGTTGAAGTTCCGGCATATTGCATAGTTTGATAAAATAAATCAGCAAATTCAGCCCTTTGTTTTTTATATCCTATAGTATTAACATTTGCTATATTATTTGATGTTGTATCAACTTGTGTTTGCATGCCTATCATTCCAGTTGCGGCTGTGTGTAATGCTCTAATCATCTTTTATCCTTTTTGTGCTAGTTTTGTTATTGCTTCAGTGTTAAGGTCATCTTGATATGTTTTCATTACTTTGGAATACATATCTACCAATCTATTTGTGCTAATTAATGCAGTCATCTCTTCTACGGGATTGATATTGCTTTTTTCAATAAACCCACTCAAAACTACATTGTTATTATTTATACTTTGTCTTTCATTTAGTCTCTCAGCTGGCAATTCATATAGATTATTGCCTACTTTTTTTAGATATTTTGGATTAGTAAAATTTACAATTGCTATTTCACCAATAGGCTCTGCTTCACCTATATCAGCTCTATTTAGTTCTCTTACATATATACTTCCATCTTTACTAATTTCTATATTATTGCTTGATAGATTGATATTTATTGTGCCACCTTCATTAATTCCAGCATTTGATAATACCGGATATCCTTGCTTTGTTACTAAGATTCCATTATCATTTAGGCTAAAAGACCCATCTCTAGTGTAACGCACGCCATTTGGTGTTTGGATGGCAAAGAATGCATTTTGATTACTAAGTGCTAAATCAAGTGGATTCTCAGTCCTATTAAAACTGCCTATACTCATATCGTTATATTCCATAACTACAATAGGAACTCTATTTAAAGTGCGATTTAAAAACTTTGAAGATTCTCTTGTGTGGTTTTCTAGTGGAAGCTCGTGTTTTGCTTCTTCATACAATCTCATAAAATCACCAATAACTACATCATCTCTTTTAAATGCATTTGTATTTGCATTAGCTAGATTATTTGAAATAACATCAAGCCTGTTAAATTGTGTAACCATACCGCCTGTGGCATTGTAAAATCCATTTTGCATAACAATCCTTAAAGTGATATAAGCACTATAAAGCAAATTACATTCCAAATAATCTATATGAAATATTTTATTAATATTTTGATATTTAAATAAACATATTTCTTTCAGCCTCTAAATGTTAGATAGAATCTATTTTATTTTTATTTAGGATTAAAAACTTGGAATCTATTTTAGAAACATTAAGTCAATCAATAGGAATATGGGGCTATGCAGTGTTATTTTTTTATTCATTTGGTGGTGGGCTTGTAGCTCTTATTGCTGCTTCTATCTTATCAAGCGGAGTAATAGAATCTATAAATTCTCTAAATATTTATGTTTGCATATTCATCGCCTCTATTGCTAATTTTATTGGTTCTAGCTTGTTGTTTTATATGGCTAGGTATCAAAAAAAAGAAGTGATGAAGTATTTTTCTGCTCATAGAAGAAAAATTGCTTTAAGCCATATTTGGATAAAAAAATATAGCTATTTGATTATTTTTATTCATAAATATTTATATGGTATTAAGACTATCATTCCTCTTGTGATTGGATTTAGTAAATTTGATAGTAAGAAATTTTTGATATATAACTTTTTTGCTTCATTTGTATGGGGTATTCTTATTGGTGGATTTAGCTATGCAATGGGTGATATTATTAGAAATCTATATGATAAATATTCAAACCCTTATATTTTTCCAATTGTTGGAATTATAATTATTGTTTTATTTTTTATACTTGCAAATAAAATTACAAAAAAAGTATAACCAGAATCTAGCCTAATTTTTTAGGCAATATGATTCTATTACTATGAGTGTAGATATTCATATTATTATTTCTTGCAAATCCAATTAGTGTGATGCCTAGATTCTGTGCAGATTTGATTCCAAGTGCTGTTGTGGCTGCATTTGATATCACTATTGGCACATTATGCATAGCACATTTTATCACCATTTCCATAGATAATCTTCCACTAACAATAAGGATAGATTCGCTTATATTGGCTTTTAGCATTCTTGCTTTTCCTAATACTTTATCAATTGCATTATGCCTACCTATATCTTCGCTGCTAAGCTTTTTGTTATCATAAAATAACATAGCTTTATGAGTGCAACCAGTTTTAGAAAATAAATCTGTATTATTTTGAAACTCACTTAAATATAATCTTATTTGTTCTAGGCTAAATTCTGCTTTTTGAGATAAAAATTTTTCTATAATTTTACCTTCAAAATTTGCACTCACTCCTACACAGCAACCAGAAGTAAGTGTCTTTTCATGAAATAGATTAGATATATTATCATCATTAATTTTTGCATTGATATATACATTTAATCCATCTTTAGATACTTGTATGTCTTTTATATCATCTATATTTTCAATCACACCTTCACTCATCAAAAATCCAACAGCATGGTAATCTTGATCTTTTAAGATACACATTGTAGAGATTATTTTTGAACCATTGAGGTATAGATTTACGCGGTCTTCTTTTATTATTGTATCATTTGTATTTGCTATGCCATTATCATCGATTTTGATAATTGGCACGCAAATTGTGTGTTTTTGCACAGCAGTCATTTCAATGTGCAACTCTCATTGAATTCAATCTATTAGAATCTACCAATTCTTTATAATAAATGCTGTGTAGAATTGATAGTTCTTCTTCACCCATTTTCCCATTGATAATTGATTCAATCGCGCCTTCTATCGCAAATAAGCTCATGTAAATATGAGTTATTAACATTGCTATGACTAAAAAACCAACTACATTATGGATGATAGCTACTAATCTTAGAGTATTGATATCTGTGTATTGAAAATACATAATTCCACCACTTAGCACCATAATACCCCCGCCAATTGTGGCTATCCAAAACCACATTTTTTGTCCAGCATTAAATTTTCCAGCAGGAATAGGCTTATTTTCTTGACTTAGATATCCACCCATAATCTTAAACCAATCAATATCATATTTTTTAAATAGACATTCTTTAAACCACATAGAAAACATCATGATTCCAAAGACAGCAAATATTGGTGTAGCAATACCATGCACATCTCTTGCAAATCTAACAAATGCTCCACCGCCAAGATTTGCTCCAAATACCATAATCAAACCTGTAATGCATATTAGCACAAATGGCACAGCAGCACCCCAATGGACAATAATATTAAATTTTGAGAATACTTGTAATTTTTGATGATGATTAAACTTTCTTTGTCCAACTATCATAAAATGTCCAAAAAATGCTAGCGGAGTTAATATAATAATGGCAAAAAATATTATCTTAAAATACTTGTTTTGTAGTATTGTAAATAATTCACCAAGTCCGCTTATTCCTCTAATTCCACCTATTTTTTCTCCACTTGTAAATGGATCTATACTGCCACCTACAAAATCAAGGGTATTACCTAGTGATACACCTGCACTAGATGTATCAAGCCCCCAGTTTTTTATAGCTTCTAATTGATTTTTGCCATAAATATGTTTGTTGTATTCTAAATCTATTGCACCTTTAAATCCCTCTTCAGCGGCTTGTGAGATAGTCATAATAATACACAATAATAATAATTTCACTAATCTCATTTTTATCCCTTATTCTTTATAAGGTGCACTCCACATATATGATGATGTATGTGAATTTTGACCTTTTTTAGTAACTCTTGTTCTAATGATATGATTTACTTCATCACTATTTCCAGCAAGTAACGCTTTTGTTGAACACATTGAAGCACACATTGGCACTTTTCCTTCTGCGATTCTATTTTGTCCATATAATTTATATTCTTCTTGGCTAAATGTCTCTTCTGGACCACCAGCACAAAATGTACATTTATCCATCGTTCCTCTGCTACCAAATACATCTGATTTTGGGAATTGAGGTGCCCCAAAAGGACAAGCATATAAGCAATATCCACAGCCTATACAAGTTTTTTTATCATGCAATACGATTCCATCTGCTCTAATATAAAAGCAATCTACAGGACAAACTTGTGCGCATGGTGCATCAGAGCAATGCATACAAGCAATAGAGATTGATTTTTCTTTGCCAACGATTCCGTCATTTATTGATATTACACGTCTTCTATTTACACCAACAGGTAAGTGATGAGCTTCTTTGCAGGCTACATCACAACCATGGCAGTCAATACATCGTAATTCATCACAATAAAATTTTATTCTTGCATGATTTGTAGCATTAAATCCACCGCTAGTTAATTCACTCATTTATTACCTCCCTTATGCTTTCTCAATTCTACATAATCCACATTTTGTTTCAGGACATGCAGTATTATAATCAAATCCATAGCTAGTTATAAGGCTTACAGCTTCACCTATAGCATAAGGTTCTGTCCCTTGTGGATATTTATCAAGTAGGCTTTTACCTGAATATACACCAGAGAAATTTTGTGGCAAGAAAACGCTACTTTCATCAACTCTATATGAATGTCTAGCTTTTACTAGAATCTTTGTTCCAGAAGTACCATGTACCCATACCATATCACCATCTCTAACACCTAGATTTAGTGCTGTATCTGGGTGAATTTCTACAAACATTTCATGTTGGATTTCAGCTAGATATTTTGCACTTCTAGTTTCAGTTCCAGTTCCCATATGCGCGACTAATCTTCCTGTTAGCATATTTAGCGGATATTCACTCTTCCAATCTTTTTGTGTTTGTCTTGAGATATATTTTATATTTGCTCTAAATAAATCTTTTTTATCTGGGAATGTTGGATATTGTTTTATTAAATCATTCCTAAAGCTATGCAAAGGCTCTCTATGTAGTGGAATCTTATCATACCAATTCCAAACAACCATCCTAGCTTTTCCATTTCCATATGGACAAACTCCTGCTTCTAGTGCTTTTTCAACTAATATGTTTGAATTATCAGTTGCAAATGTAGTGCCTTTTACTTTTTCTTTCTCTTCTTTTGTAAGTTTTATACCAAGGACACTTTCTATATTATCCGCAGTGATAGCAGGATGTCCTTTAATTTTGGAATCTGGTAAGCCTCTTAAGCTCATCATATTTGTTCCATCAGGTGCAGTTATGCCCCAATTTACCCTAAAGCCCATACCACCTTTCATAACAGGTAAATCATCAGCATACATTATTGGAGTTCCTGGGTGTTTTTCACTCCAGCAAGGCCAAGGTAGTGCGTAATATTGTCCTTTCATAGGTCCTTTTCCTTCTAATGTTACGCTATCAAACATATGCCAATTATCACAATGCTCTTTTAATCTTTTTGCACTAAGTCCTTGCAATCCTATGCTTCTAATGCTTTGTGCCATTTCTGTTGTTGCATCATCAGGCCAAATAAATTCGCTTCTACCATCTTTTTTAGCATTTTCATATAGAGCTCTTTGATATTGTTCTTTAAATCCAAGTCTCTCTGCTAAATCAAATAGAATCTCATGGTCTTCTCTGCATTCAAACATAGGTTTGATTACTTGATATCTCCATTGATATCCACGATTTGTAGCAGCGACACAACCACTTGTTTCCATTTGTGAAGCAGCAGGTAATAAGAAAAGATTATCTTTTCTATCAGTTACTACAGCTACATCATTTACATAAGGATCGATAAATACTAATAATTCTAGTTTATCAAGTGCTTCTTTTGTTTTATCGAGTAAGGTTGTAGTTGAGATTCCATTACCAATAACAATAAGTGCTTTGATTTGTGTATCTGCATTGTTTGCATAATTTTCCTCATCAAGCACACCAAATCGCCAAGTAGATAGTGCATAGCCGGTTTTCTCCATCATCTCTTTACTTTTGAAGCGACTTTTCATCCATTCATAATCTACATACCAATGTTTGCAAAAATGTCTCCAAGGACCTTCGCCAAGTCCATAATATCCAGGAAGTGAATCTGCAAGGTTGTTCATATCGCTAGCACCTTGAACATTATCATGTCCTCTTAAGATATTTACACCACCACCTTTTTTACCTATGTTTCCTAATATCATTTGTAAAATAGGCATAACTCTTGTATTGTTTGTGCCAACTGTATGTTGTGTTAGACCTTGATTCCACACTAAGCTTGCTGGTTTTGCTTTAGCCATTTCTTTTGCAATTCTAATAATTGTCTCACTTGGAATCCCTGTAATATCTGCTACTACTTCAGGAGTATATTTTTTTGCTTCTTTAAATATTTCTTCATAGCCATATACACGATCTTTTAGGTATTGTTTATCGTGTAGGTTATTTTCTACTATTACATTAATCATTCCATAAACTAGTGCTACATCAGTTCCACTTCTTATTCTAATAAATTCATCAGCTTTTGCTGCAGTTTTACTATAATATGGATCTACGCATACTATTTTTGCGCCCGCTTCTTTTGCACGTAAAAAATGCACCATACTAACAGGGTGATTTACTGCCGGATTTGCACCAATGATAAAGATAAATTTAGAATTCATCATATCAGCTATATGGTTTGTCATTCCACCATATCCAAATGTATTCGCCACACCAGCGACTGTTGGAGAGTGTCAGATTCTAGCTTGATGATCTATATTATTTGTTCCTAAAAATGCTGCAAACTTTCTAACATAATAGCTTTGTTCATTACTAACTTTAGCACTTCCAATAAGCATAAGGCTATCTGGACCATACTTTTCTCTAATTTCAGTAATTTTTTTAGCAATTTTATCCATAGAGTTGTCCCATGATGTTTTTTGCCATACACCATTTACTTTTTCTATAGGATATCTAAGTCTAGTTGTGCTTCTAACTCTATCAATCATATCTGCACCTTTGCAGCAATGACCACCTTGTGATACTGGATGATCTTGTGCTACTTCTTGACGCACCCAGATTCCATCAACAACTTCAGCAATGATTCCACAGCCAACCGAACAATGTGTGCATATTGTCTTTATTCTCTTAGAATTTGGAAAATTTTCTTTTAATTCTTGATGAGTTGCCTGTCTTAAAACTCTATTTTCTTCACTACCTAATACTTGAGATACTCCTATTGCAGAGCCAAGTAAAGAAAGTTTTAGAAATGCTCGTCTATTTTGCATATTTCTATTATCACTCATTTTCACTCCCTTCTTTCATTTTAAACCTTTAATATGCTACCTTGTAATAAGAATCCCAGTATTTACTTTTTTGATAAAGTACTTCTTGTTTTCTTGACTTACCCTTTGCTACTTCTTTTTGTTCTACTTTTGTGTTTGAACAAGCAGTTATTGCAATGCCAGCAACTGCTGTTATCGCCCCTGCTTTAGCAGTAGCTTTGAGAAAGTTTCGTCTCTCTTTTGACATATTTCTCCTTTTATGTGAATTAGCGGGTTAAACCCAGTAGAATCTTCTTTTAAAAAAACTCTACTTGATTTAACTTTTCACATTAAAAGCCATCTCAAAATCTAAAAAACTCTTCATTAGATTTGCTATATTGTAATACATAGAATCTAGATATTTATTGTTTATATTTTCTATAATTTTATCTTTCATTGGTATTATGCAATCTTTAAAAACTTCATTTTGCAAAGAGTTTTCATTGTTTTGTAACAGATATTTACTAAATACAAAAAGAAAACCTATATGTTCTTCATTTTCTTTAAATTCTTTTTCATTCAATCTAACTTTACTTTTTCTTACTTTTTCTTTTGCTATTGACAAGCCATTGCCTGCTATCGTGCCATCTAAATAATATGACAAATATAGAATTATTTGGGAGGCGCTTTTTTCTTTTTTTTCGTTTTTATCTCTTTTTTTTGCCAATCTATTTATTGATACATTTTCATTTACATCAAATGGAAGCATAAAAAATCTAGTATATTCAAATAAAATATTTTTTATTCCATTAGTTTGAATTTCATTTTCTAATGCTTCAAAAAATACTAAATCACCATCATTTAAAGGTTGTGTTTTTAGAATCTTTACTTGCTCTAATAGTAAATCTTTTCTATTTATCAATAAGTCATACAAAAATAATCCAGCAAAAAAATCATAATATAAGATTCTGGCACGTTCTATTGCTTCATTTTGATTGTTTTGTGAATCTTGTTTTTTCTTTAACATAAAATATACCTTCAATTTGTTCTAAACATTATTTTTACTTTGCAATCACCGCAACAAAGAATTGATTTTTGTTTGATTTCATCATTTTTAAAGACTGGAAACATCAAATTTTGCACTTTTTTGATGGATTTTGTACTTGCAAAGATTTTACCGCATTCTACGCATTTAAATGGTTCATCTTTTGCTTTTGTATTATAGGTGAAAAATGTATTATTTAACCTTATTCCATCAAGTGGCATTTTTATTATAGATTCTGGGCAAATATCTACACATAGTCTGCAAGCAGTGCAAAGCGAAGGATTTAATAATAATTCAAAATTATCTTTTGAGTTAATGAGTGCTTTTGTATTGCAAGATTCTACGCAAGACATGCAAAGCGTGCAATTATCTGAATCAATCTTTAAATCTGTATATTTTATACTTGCTCTATTTGCAAGATTACCATAATCATTATCTTTTATGAGAAATTTTACCCTTTCTTTAAAAATTTCTCTATTAAATTCATTAGATTCTGCAATGTAGTGGTATTTTGGAAGATTCTCTATTTCTAGGTTTTTATAAGATTTGATTTCATTGTGCAAATATATTGCTTTTTTGTTGCATATTCTTTCATACAAGTCATTTATAAAATCAATAGAATCTTTTAAATTAGATTCTATATTTCCATATAAAATACATTGTGTGCTAGTTGTTTGCAAAATAGATATAAAATACACTTCATTTAGCATATTTATATTTGGAAGGACAAATGGTGTCACACTAGAATCTTTTATATCAATATTAGAATCTATGAAAGATTCTATATCTTGTTTGCTAAGAATAAGCGGAATCTTATCTTGATAATTCTGTGCTGCTTTTGTTATCTCAATCAATGGAGCATTTGCCTTTTGCATAGCACCACTTGGACATATTCCAACGCATTTTCCGCAAAATATACAATCTATATTTGAAAATCTCAATTCTTTTGCTTTGTCATCTTTTGTTATAGCAAATGTTGGACATACACTTTCACACTCGCTACAATATGAATTTGCAGTTTTATCTCTATGATGGTATTGGCATTTATTTTCATCAAATAAAATCGTATTTTCGTATGTAAAATCACCGATTAGATTTTCTATTTCTTTAGCCATAGAATCTATATTTTCATAGCTATTTACAAAGTGGATTCCAAGCTGTGTTGTTTTATCTAAGATTCTAGAATCTAATTCTATCTTGATAAAAAATACAATTTGTGCAGTATGTATTTCTTCATCTTCTACTATAGATATAAAATCACCAATTATTCCGCCATATTGTTCGATATATGGTTTTTGCGTGATATTAAATTTATCTTTTGTTTTATTTATAAAGTCATTTGCTAGTTCATTTTCACCAACAACTAATATTGTATTATCTACGCTAATATCGCTTTGGTAATCTAGCTTGATATTTGACAATAAAATATCATATCCATTTTTCAATACTTCAATTTGAGTTTCATTTAGCATTGTAAATAATGGACTTAAATCATCATAATTCATACATTATAAACCTTAAATAAATTTATTTTGCGAGTAATTGTAACTGATACTTGTATTTAATGAATATGTGTATTGTTTGTAAATAATATCAATTTTACATTTTGTAACAAATAATAATTAAATGATTTTTGTTTTCGAATCAAACATATTATTTATACAAGAATTAATCATATTAAACACATTTTCAAATCCTTGCATATCTTTGTAGTTATACGGGTCAGGCACATCCGCATTATTTGCTCCAAACTCTCCTAACTTTTTGATTTTTTCTTTTTGAAATCCCATATTAATTAAATCTCTTTTATTACTTTCATCCATCACAATATAATAATCCCAATTTGCATCACTATAAACACTAATTTGTCTTCCTTTTAGTTTGCTTATATCAATACCATATTTTTTTGCAATATCAATAGATCTTCTATCTGGTGGTTCATCTATATGCCATCCGCTAGTCCCACAAGAATCTACTTCAATATTTAGATTCTTGTTTTTTATATATTCTCTTGCGATACCTTCAGCAAGAGGTGAGCGGCATATATTGCCTAAACATACAAATAAGATTTTCAAAATTTATTCTCCCTTGATGATAATAATTTCAGTTTTTAATGCTATTTTGTGTTTTTCATAGATTTCATTTTGTGCAAGATTGATTAATTTTATCGCATCATCAAAGTTTCCATTTCCGAGATTTACCATAAAATTTGCATGTTTTTTACTAAAAGCCATGTCGCCTATTTTAAATCCCTTTAGATTTGATATATCAAGAAGTTTTCCTGCATGCATTTCTTTTGGATTTTTAAAGCAACTCCCAAGGCTAGGTTCTTTTGGCTGATTTTTTCTCATATCTTTAAATAAATCTTCTAATTCAAATCTAAAACCTTTTTCTTTTTTGAATCTTGTTGCAATAATTACACCATCAATATTACTATGCCTATAAGAAAAATCTATATTATTAGATTCTATCCATTCTCCATTTATATTCACAGAAACAATAGAATCTTTTATTTCATATTCTTTTATGCCTGCATTCATTTTTATTACACCGCCAATGCTTCCAGGTATTGAGCCTAACAATTCTGCACCTTTTAGATTCTGCTCCCTAAAATACAAAAAGGCTTTTCTTGCACTACTTTTTGCACCAATTTCTATAAAATCATCATTTTCTTTTATATAGTCAAATTCATCACCAAGACAAAAAAGATTCTTAGCATCAGGTGATATTAGTGTATTGCTTGCTTTACCAAGTAAGACATGTGTTTTTGATAGGATCAGTGCTTCATTGATAGTTTGTGCTATTTTTAACTTTTTTATTCCACCAATTTTGATACTTGAATATTTTTTAAAATCTACTATTTTTTCTATCATTATTAAAATGTCTGATATTTAAAATGGAAAATCCGGAATCATATTAAATAAGATTCTAGTGTAATCAGTTATCATATTTAACATCCAAGGCATTGTAAAAATCAATACAGCAATGATTGCTAAAATTTTTGGTATGAAAGATAGTGTAGCGTCATTTATTTGTGTAGTTGCTTGAAATATACTTACTATTAGTCCTACAATCAGCCCAGTAAGCAATAATGGTAGTGATACAATCAGTGTTATTTTGTACGTTTCAATTGCTAGAGAGATAAATTTTGCTTCCACTTTTTATGAATCTTTGATTTAAATTTTGTAAATATTTGGAATCTTAACAAAATAATATTTCTACTTTCTTAAAAAAATAATTTATTTTATTTAATTATTTTAAGTAATAAAAAAATATATAATATAAATTATTTTTTTAAAGTAGGAGGTTAGTATGAAAATTGCTATCATGGTTAGTTCAATGTTATTTGGGGCAACAATTGCATTTGGTGCCAGTGGAGGAGATTTAGTAAAAAAAGCATTAGATTCAGGGTTAAAACCTATGCCAACTGGTGCTGAACTTGACAAAATTACAGGTAATACTAAACAAAATCAATTAAAAATTGAATTAGGAAAAAAATTATATTTTGACCCTAGAATCTCAAGTTCTAATTTAATTTCTTGTAATACTTGTCATAATTTGGGCTTAGGTGGAACAGATGTTGTTCCTGCTGCTATTGGGCATAAATGGACTATGAATCTACAACATTTAAATTCACCAACGGTTTATAACTCAGTATTTAATTCATCACAATTTTGGGATGGAAGAAGTGCTCACCTTCAAGATCAAGCAAAAGGTCCTATGCAGGCTGCACCAGAGATGAATGCAAAGCCAGAAGTCATAATTGCAAAAATTACTTCCATACCAGAATATGTAATAGCATTTAAAAAAGCTTATGGTAATAATGTAAAAATCGATTTTGATATTATTGCAGACACTATTGCTATATTTGAAAAAACTTTAGTTACACCATCTAGATATGATGATTTTTTACGCGGTAATACTAAGGCTTTAAGCACACAAGAACAAGAGGGACTAGAATTGTTTATAGATAAAGGTTGTGTTGCTTGTCATAATGATATAAACTTAGGTGGAACACTGCAACCACTTGGAGTTGCAAAAGAATATAAATTTGCAAATGTTGGTGGATTTAGTGGCAATAAAGATGGCATGGTAAAAACACCTACATTAAGGAATATACTAGAAACTATGCCATATTTCCATAATGGTCAATATTGGGATGTAAAAGATGCTATAAAAGAAATGGCAAGCATTCAATTAGGGGTTGAAATAAGCGATGGAGAAGCAAAAAAGATAGAAACATTTTTCAATTCTCTAACAGGAACAAAGCCAGAGATAATCTATCCTATGCTTCCAGCACAAACTCTAGATACACCAAAGCCAGAGTTTCAATAGAATTAAAGACACCAATAAGGTGTCTTTAGGAAAAAGTTAAAATTCGTATCACAATATATGCAATAAATAAAACAATAAAATCAACCATAACCACCAAAATTTTACCGATAAAACAATGAACAGCATAATCCCAACTGCACTCCATATAGGGTTATGCATCAGAATCTCCTTTTATATATGTAATTAAAACAGTAATCTACTTTTTTTAAAAGTTTCTGCTTAAAAGCAATAAAAGATG
The DNA here is from genome assembly GCF_003364295.1 of Helicobacter sp. MIT 99-5507. Lineage (NCBI taxonomy): Bacteria > Pseudomonadati > Campylobacterota > Epsilonproteobacteria > Campylobacterales > Helicobacteraceae > Helicobacter > Helicobacter sp. MIT 99-5507. The sequence goes on along the minus strand of NZ_NXLO01000003.1, from coordinate 179,556 downwards.
ATACATATTTCATTAAAGATATTTTGTTATTGACATTTATAAAACTATTTTGATAGAATACAGACTTTTAGATTCTATGCTGGTTTAGCTCAGTTGGTAGAGCAGCTGCCTTGTAAGCAGCAGGCCGGGGGTTCAAGTCCCTTAACCAGCTCCATACACTTTAATTTATATTTTATCAGTGTGTTACCAGTTTTAATATTTTTGGGTGAGTTACTCAAGTGGCCAACGAGGGCAGACTGTAAATCTGCTGGTTTTTACCTTCCGTGGTTCGAATCCACGACTCACCACCATTGTTTAAATATGAGTGATGCGGGAGTAGCTCAGTTGGCTAGAGCATCAGCCTTCCAAGCTGAGGGTCGCGGGTTCGAGCCCCGTCTCCCGCTCCAAAAAGATTAGTATATATTCTGGGAGCTGAAATGTTGAACGCTTCGTTATAATATTTTCAAAGTTTCCAAATATTTTTTAGTATGCCCATATAGCTCAGGGGTAGAGCACTTCCTTGGTAAGGAAGAGGTCGGCGGTTCAATCCCGCTTGTGGGCTCCAGTTTTTTATGTAAATTTAATAAGGAGAAAAAACATGGCAAAAGAAAAATTTGTTAAAAATAAACCACATGTTAATGTTGGAACAATTGGGCATGTCGATCATGGTAAAACAACACTAAGTGCAGCTATTTCTGCTGTTTTGTCATTAAAAGGTCTTGCTGAATTAAAAGATTATGACAATATAGATAATGCCCCTGAAGAAAAAGAAAGAGGTATTACAATCGCAACTTCTCACATTGAGTATGAAACAGAAAATCGTCACTATGCGCATGTGGATTGTCCAGGACATGCTGACTATGTAAAAAATATGATTACTGGTGCAGCTCAAATGGATGGTGCTATTCTTGTTGTATCTGCTGCTGATGGTCCTATGCCACAAACTAGAGAGCATATTCTACTTTCAAGACAAGTTGGTGTTCCATATATCGTTGTTTTCTTAAATAAACAAGATATGGTTGATGATGCTGAATTATTAGAGCTTGTTGAAATGGAAGTTAGAGAATTATTAAGCAAATATGAATTTCCAGGTGATGATACACCAATAGTAGCTGGTTCTGCACTAAAAGCTTTAGAAGAAGCAAAAACAGGACAAGTTGGTGAGTGGGGTGAAAAGATTCTAAAATTAATGGCTGAAGTTGATGCTTATATCCCAACTCCACAAAGAGATACTGAAAAAACTTTCTTAATGCCTGTTGAAGATGTATTTTCTATTGCTGGGCGTGGAACTGTTGTAACAGGAAGAATCGAAAGAGGTGTTGTAAAAGTAGGTGATGAAGTAGAGATTGTTGGTGTTAGAGATACTCAAAAAACTACAGTTACTGGCGTTGAAATGTTTAGAAAAGAACTAGATAAGGGTGAAGCTGGTGATAATGTAGGTGTTCTTCTAAGAGGAACTAAGAAAGAAGAAGTTGAAAGAGGTATGGTTCTTTGTAAGCCAGGTTCAATCACTCCACATACTAAGTTTGAAGGTGAAGTGTATGTTTTATCAAAAGATGAAGGCGGACGACATACACCATTTTTTAATGGGTATAGGCCACAATTCTATGTTAGAACTACAGATGTAACTGGTTCTATTGCTTTACCTGATAATGTAGAAATGGTTATGCCAGGTGATAATATTAAAATCACAGTTGAGCTTATAAATCCAATTGCTCTTGAGGAAGGAACTAGATTTGCTATTCGTGAGGGTGGTAGAACAGTTGGTGCTGGTGTTGTAACTAAAATACTTCAATAAGGAAAGTGCTTTATGAAGATAAAAGTTGGATTGAAATGTGTTGAGTGTGGTGATATAAATTATAGCACTACAAAAAATGCTAAAACAAATGTAGAAAAACTGGAGCTCAAGAAATTTTGTCCTAGATTGAATAAACATACTATTCATAAAGAGGTAAAGCTTAAGAGTTAAAAATGTATAAGGAAATATTCCCTTATACATTTTAGGTCAGTAGCTCCAATGGTAGAGCAGCGGTCTCCAAAACCGCCTGTTGGGGGTTCGAGTCCCTCCTGGCCTGCCATTTGATTTTTATATATTTATTATATAGATATTGTGGATACAACTATATGTTTTCAATAGATTGATTTGGAGAGTTAATGAAAAGGCTATTTGTATTTTATAGAATGGCAAGAGAAGAATTAGATAAGGTGATTTTTCCAACTAAAGAGCAGATTCGAAATGCTTCTATATCTGTCCTTGTTGTTGTTAGTGTTATTGCTTTATTTTTATCGTTAATTGGTGTTATTTTTGGCACTATTGCTTCTAGCATTTTATAGAAAAGGCTTATTATGGCGTTAGAATGGTATGCAATTCAAACATATTCTGGTAGTGAAAAGTCAGTAAAACTAGCAATTGAGAATCTACTTCGTGAAACTAAAATGCTAGATAAGATGGAACAGATAGTTGTGCCCACAGAAGATATAGTAGAGTTTAAAAATAATAAGCGAAAAATAACTGCAAGAAGTCTATATCCAGGCTATGTATTTATAAAAATAGATTTAAATACAGAGTTATGGCATATGATACAATCATTGCCTAGAGTAGGACGTTTTATTGGTGAGTCAAAGAAGCCAACGCCACTTAGTGAAAAAGATATAGAACTAATTTTAGAAAAGATTACTAATCGTGCTGCTCCAAAGCCAAAAGTATCTTTTTCTCCTGGTGAATTTGTTCGTATTATTGATGGAGCATTTTTAAATTTTACTGCAACAGTTGAAGAATATGATATGGAGCATAGAAAATTAAAGTTAAATATTTCTATTTTTGGTAGGAATACACCAATTGAGATTTCAGATTCTCAAGTAGAAAAAATAGTTTAAGGAGAGTAATAATGGCAAAAAAAGTGGTAGGCGAATTAAAACTTCAGATTCCAGCAGGTAAGGCTAATCCATCACCACCAGTTGGTCCAGCTCTTGGACAAAGAGGTGTAAATATTATGGAATTTTGTAAAGCTTTTAATGAAAAAACAAAAGATATGGGAGATTTTAATATCCCTGTTATTATCACTGTTTATCAAGATAAAAGTTTTAGCTTTGTTACAAAGAAGCCACCGGTTACAGATTTAATAAAAAAAGAGGCTAATATTAAAAAGGGATCTGATAATCCTTTGAAAAATAAGATAGGAAAGCTTACTAAAAGTCAAGTTGAATCTATTGCAAAGTTAAAAATGGAAGATTTAAATGCTAATGATTTAGAGGCTGCTAAGAAAATTGTTTCTGGTAGTGCTAGAAGCATGGGCATAGAAATAGTTGATTAATATTTTTGGGAGTTATTATGAAAAAAATTGCTAAAAGATTGCAAAACCTTCAAACAAAAATAGAGAAGGGTAAAATTTATGATTTAGATAGTGCTACTACTTTAGTTAAGTCATTAGCTTCTGCAAAATTTGATGAGACTGTTGAGATTGCTATGAAACTTGGTGTTGATCCAAGACATGCTGATCAAATGATTAGAGGTGCTGTTGTTTTACCTCATGGAACAGGTAAGGCAGTGAGAGTTGCTGTTTTTGCTAAAGGTATAAAAGCTGATGAAGCAAAAAATGCTGGTGCTGATATCGTAGGTGATGATGATCTTGTTGAAGAAATTAAAAATGGTAATTTAAACTTTGATATGATTATTGCTACTCCAGATATGATGGCTATGGTTGGTAAAGTTGGTAAGATTCTAGGTCCAAAGGGATTAATGCCAAATCCAAAAACTGGAACTGTAACATTAGATGTCGCTAAAGCTGTTAGTAATGCAAAAAGTGGTCAAGTTAATTTCAGAGTTGATAAAAAAGGCAATATTCATGCTCCACTTGGTAAAGCTAGCTTTGAAGCAAATAAAATCAAAGATAATCTAGTTGAGTTAGTAAAAACTATCAATAAATTAAAACCTGCTAGTACAAAAGGTAAATACATTAGAAAAACATTTATATCTTTGACAATGAGTCCATCTTTAGAGATAGATTCTCAAGAATTGATTGATATTAAATAAGATAGTCTTTATCTTAGACTGAAGACTACAAGGGATTCTTCTTAATTCTTTATATTTTATAAAGTCCTTGTATAGGTTAGTCTGAAAGGAGGAAATATGACAAAGCAAGATAAGGCAAAACTTATTGAGCAACTTAGTTCTAGCTTTTTGGATTCTAATATTATTATTTGTGATTATAAAGGGCTTAGTGTAAGAGAATTGCAAGTATTAAGAAAAAATGCTTTGCAATGTAGTGCTAAAGTTCAAGTTATCAAAAATAAATTAGCAAGTATTGCATTTAAAAATGCTAATATAGAAGGTATTGCATTAAAAGATACAAATATCTTTTTATGGGGTAAAGATCAAATAGCTCTATCTAAAAGTGCTCAAAAATTTGCAGATGCAAATAAAGAAAAATTTGTTATTAAAGCTGGTTTTTTTGATGGTAAAGTAGTAGATTCTAAACATATAGAATCAATTTCTAAATTACCAAGTAAAGAAGAATTAATAGGTATGTTATTATCTGTATGGACTGCTCCAGCAAGATATTTTGTAACAGGATTGGATAATTTAAGAAAAAGCAAAGAAGCTTAATTTTTTATAAAATAATATTTAGGAGACAAAAATGGCTATAACAAAAGAAGATGTTTTAGAATTTATTTCTAATTTATCAGTATTAGAATTATCAGAATTAGTAAAAGAATTTGAAGAAAAATTTGGTGTTAGTGCAGCTCCAACTGTTGTTGCTGGTGCTGGTGCGGCAGTTGGTGCTGGTGCGGCAGCTGAAGAAAAAACTGAATTTAGTGTTGTTATCACAGATAGTGGTGATAAGAAAATCAATGTAATTAAAGTCGTAAGAGAAGTTACAGGTCTTGGATTAAAAGAAGCGAAAGATGCAACAGAGCAAGTTCCTCATACATTGAAAGAAGGTGTAAGTAAAGAGGAAGCAGAAAATATCAAGAAAAAACTTGAAGAAGCTGGAGCAAAAGTAGAGATTAAATAAATCTACTATATATGCTTGTTATATTAGAAGCTTTTGCTTCTAATGATTTTTAATACTAGATATTTAAATATTCTAAATATTTTGTTCTAGATATTTCAATTAAATTTTAGAATATTTAAGAAATCTAAACTACTTATTATGAGGTTATAATATGCCAACAACAATTAAATCAGGAAATAGAATACGATTAAATTTTGCTAAGACTCAAGAAGAACTACCAATTCCAGATTTATTGCAACTACAACGCAATAGTTATGATTCATTTATATCTACTGATAATCCTGAGGATAGTGGGATAAATAAAGTCTTTAAATCTGTATTTCCTATTCATGATACACAAAATAGATTAAGTCTTGAATATGCTGGCTGTGAATATGGAAAGCCAAAATATACAGTTAGAGAAGCTATGGAGCGAGGTATTACCTATTCTATACCATTAAAAATAAAAGTTAGACTTATATTGCATGAAAGAGATGAAGCTACTGGTAATAAAATAGGTGTGCAAGATGTAAAAGAGCAAAGTATTTATGTAAGAGAAATACCATTAATGACAGATAAAACTTCATTTATTATAAATGGTGTTGAGAGAGTTGTTGTTAATCAGCTATATAGAAGTCCGGGGGTTATTTTCAAAGAAGAAGAATCTGCCACTTCATCAAATAAGCTTATATATACAGGACAAATTATACCAGATAGAGGTTCTTGGCTGCATTTTGAATATGACACAAAAGATGTGCTATTTGTAAGAATTAATAAAAGAAGAAAAGTACTTGTGACGATTTTATTACGTGCCTTAGGCTACAATAAGCAAGATATCATTAGAATCTTTTATCCACTTCTTGATGTGCAATATGAAAAAGGCTCATATTTGATTCCATTTAACCCTAATGATTTTACAAGTGGAAAAGTTAGTTTTGATATTAAAGATAAAAATGGTGCAGTTATTGTTCAAGCTGGTAAAAAATTAAGTGTAAAAAAAGCAAATGAGTTAAAAGAAAAAGGATTAGATTGGATTATATATCCTATCGAAACACTTCAGGATAGATATTTTGCAGAACCAGTAGTTGATAAAAATAGTGGAGAAATTATATTTGATACATTAACTCAAATAGATGATACAAAATTAAAACATCTAGCAGAATTGAAAATTAACAAATTTAAGGTTATTAATGATGCAGCATCAGGGTATGACTTATCTATAATCAATTCATTTATGGCAGATGTAGAATCTCTAAAGTTATTAAAACAAACAGAGAAAATTGATGATGAAAACGATCTTGCTGCTATTAGAATCTATAAAGTTATGAAGCCAGGAGATCCTGTAACAAAAGATGTTGCTAAGAATTTTGTTCAGCAGTTATTCTTTGATCCAGAGCGATATGATTTAACAAAAGTTGGTAGAATGAAGATGAATCATAAGCTAGGATTAGATATACCTAGTTATGTTACAACTCTAACAAGAGAGGATATTTTAGAGACCATTAAATATTTAATTAAAGTAAAAAATGGTTTTGGAAGAATCGATGATAGAGATCATTTAGGTAATAGAAGGATTAGGGCTATTGGTGAGTTGTTAGCAAATGAATTGCATACAGGTTTATTGAAAATGCAAAAAGTTATTAGAGATAAGCTTGCTAGCACAAATACAGATATAGAAACTATTATGCCACATGAATTAATCAATTCAAAGACCATAACAAGCACTATTTTAGAATTTTTTACAGGTGGGCAATTATCTCAATTTATGGATCAGACAAATCCATTATCAGAAATAACACACAAAAGAAGGCTGTCAGCCCTTGGTGAAGGTGGATTGGTAAAAGAAAGAGTTGGTTTTGAAGCTCGTGATGTTCATCCAACTCATTATGGTAGAATCTGCCCTATCGAAACACCGGAAGGTCAAAATATTGGTCTTATAAATACATTATCTACATTTACTAAAGTTAATGATTTAGGATTTATTGAAGCACCTTATAAAAAAGTAGTTAATGGAAAAGTAACAAATGAAGTCTTGTATATTACAGCATCTCAAGAGGAAGGTTTAGTTATTGCCCCAGCAAGCACTAAATTAAATAAAGATGGTGTTATTGAAGAAGATTTGATTGAAGTCAGAAAAGATGGAGAGATATTATTAAGTGAAAAAGGTAAAGTAGATTTAATAGATCTTAATCCAAGAATGCTTGTTGGTGTTGCTGCTTCTCTTATTCCATTTTTAGAGCATGATGATGCAAATAGAGCACTTATGGGTTCAAATATGCAACGTCAATCTGTGCCATTACTAAAACCTGATGCTCCTGTTGTTGGCACTGGAATTGAAAGTATTGTAGCAAGAGATTCTTATGAGGCTATAAAGGCTACAAGAGATGGTATAGTAGAGCTTGTAGATAGTAGAAATATATATATTATGGGTGAAGATGACAATGGTGCTTATATAAATCATTATTCATTACAAAAAAATCTTCGCACAAATCAAAATACATCTTTTTCACAAGTGCCAATCGTAAAAAAAGGTGATATGGTAAAAGCTGGTCAAGTTATCGCTGATGGTGCTAGTATGGATAGTGGCGAGCTTGCACTTGGAAAAAATATCAAAGTGGCATTTATGCCTTGGAATGGATATAACTTCGAAGATGCTATTGTTGTTAGTGATAAATTGATTAGAGAAGATGCTTTTACGTCTATACATATTTATGAAAAAGAAATTGAAGCAAGGGAATTAAAGCATGGCACTGAAGAAATTACTGCTGATATTCCACAAGTAAAAGAAGAAGAAATAGAACATCTTGATATTAGCGGTATTGTAAAAATTGGGACATATGTAAAAGGTGGGATGATATTAGTTGGAAAAGTTTCACCAAAAAGTGAAGCAAAGCCAACCCCAGAAGAAAGATTGCTTAGAGCTATTTTTGGTGAAAAAGCAGGACATGTTGTAAATAAGTCTTTATATTGTCCGCCATCATTAGAAGGTGTCGTTGTTGATGTAAAAATATTTACAAAAAAAGGATATGCAAAAGATAGTAGAGCAATCAAGTCTTATGAAGATGACAAAAATCGACTTGAGAGTGAGCATAGAGATAAAATGGCTATGCTTGATAAAGAAGAGACACTAAGAGTTGTATCATTGTTAGGCAAAGAAAAGCTTTCATCTGCTGCAAATGTAAATGATAAAAAATACAAAAAAGGTGATATTGTAGATAAAGATAATATCGCTATTGTTGGTAGATTTGGACTAAATACTCTTATAAAAAGTTATTCAAAAGAAGTAAGGGATAAATATGAGCAAATCAAGAACAACTTTGCAGAACAAAAGAGAATCTTAGGTGAAGAGTATCAAGAAAAAATATCTATTTTAGAAAAAGATGATATTTTACCAAGCGGTGTTGTAAAAAAAGTAAAAGTATATATTGCTACTAAACGAAAGCTGAAAGTCGGCGATAAGATGGCAGGGCGACACGGAAATAAAGGTATTGTATCTACAATAGTTCCTGAAGTTGATATGCCTTATACTTCTGATGGTCAAAGTGTTGAGATTGTATTAAACCCTCTTGGTGTTCCTTCTCGTATGAATATAGGACAGATTTTAGAGACACATTTAGGGCTTGTAGGTAAAAAGTTAGGAAATGATATACAAGAGATATTTAATGCAAATAAAGCTACATTTATAGCTGATTTGAGATCTAAAATGCTTCAAATTGTAGATGTTGTAAATAAGCCAGAAATTAGTAGTTTTATTAAATCATTAAGTGATGATGAACTTACTAATTATGCTAGAGATTGGAGCAAGGGTGTTAGATTTGCAACTCCTGTATTTGATGGTGTAGATGAAAATACATTTAAAAAATTATTTGAATTAGCAAAAATCGATATGGATGGCAAAACTGAGCTTTACGATGGAAAAACTGGTGAGAAGATGAAAGAACGTGTAAATGTTGGATATATGTATATCTTAAAACTTCATCACCTTGTTGATGAAAAGGTTCATGCAAGAAGCACAGGACCTTATAGCCTTGTTACACAGCAACCAGTTGGTGGTAAAGCACTATTTGGAGGACAAAGATTTGGTGAGATGGAAGTATGGGCATTAGAAGCATATGGCGCATCTCATACATTAAAAGAAATGCTAACTATCAAATCAGATGATATTGATGGTAGATACAATGCATATAAAGCTATTACTAGTAATAAACCAGTTGGAGAATCTGAGATTCCGCAAACTTTTTATGTTCTTACAAAAGAGCTTCAATCGCTTGCTCTTGATGTAGTGGTGTATGATAAAGAGAATAATCAGATTCCATTACTAGAAGAAAATTTAAATAAAGATTCTAAAACAAGAAAGGATTTTTCATCTCTTCAGTTAGTTTTAGCAAGTCCAGAGACAATAAGAAGCTGGAGTTATGGTGAGGTTAAAAAACCAGAAACAATTAATTATAGGACTCTAAAACCAGAGCGAGATGGCTTATTTTGTGCAAAAATCTTTGGACCAGTTAGAGATTATGAATGTATTTGTGGAAAATACAAAAAGAAAAGATTCAAAGATACAGTTATGGTGTGTGAGAAATGTGGTGTTGAAATCACTAGCTCAAAAGTTCGAAGAAGTCGTATGGGGCATATTGAACTAGTTACACCAGTTGCACATATTTGGTATGTAAATTCACTTCCAAGTAGAATCGGGACATTACTTGGTGTTAAAATGAAAGACTTAGAGCGAGTTCTTTATTATGAAGCATATATTGTTAAGAATCCAGGTGATGCTTACTACGATAATGAGGGGACAAAACCTGTATTAAAATATGATATTTTAAATCAAGAGCAATATGATAGCTTGTATAAGAGATTTGAATACACTAATTTTATTGCAGAAATGGGCGGTAGTGCTGTAAAAGAATTGTTAGAAGAACTTGATATTGTTGATCTTAGAGTGGCATTAAAAGAAGAATATGAAAATACAAAATCTGAAGCAAAAAGAAAGAGTATTGCTAAGAGGTTAAAAGTAGTTGAAAGCTTTATTAATTCCAAATCAAAACCAGAGCATATGATGCTTACAATGCTACCTGTATTACCACCTGATTTGCGACCGCTTGTTACTTTAGATGGTGGAAAATTTGCAGTTAGTGATGTAAATGATTTGTATAGAAGAGTTATAAATAGAAATCAAAGATTAAAAAGACTTATGGAGTTAGATTCTCCAGAGATTATTGTTAGAAATGAAAAAAGAATGTTACAAGAAGCAGTAGATGCTCTATTTGATAATGGTAGAAATGCAAATGCTGTAAAAGGTGTAAATAAACGACCTCTAAAATCTCTATCTGAAATAATAAAAGGTAAGCAAGGTAGATTTAGACAGAATCTTCTTGGCAAGAGAGTGGATTTCTCTGGAAGAAGTGTTATTGTTGTAGGTCCAAATCTAAGGATGGATCAATGTGGATTGCCAAAAAATATGGCTTTAGAGTTGTTTAAACCACACTTATTGGCAAAACTTGAAGAAAAAGGCTATGCAACAACTCTAAAACAAGCAAATCAAATGATAGAGCATAAAAAAGATGAAGTTTGGGAATGTTTATCGGATATTGTAAAAGGCTATCCTGTTCTTTTAAATAGAGCACCAACGCTTCACAAGCAAAGTATTCAGGCTTTTCATCCTAAATTAATCGAAGGAAAAGCAATACAATTGCATCCACTTGTTTGTTCGGCATTTAATGCTGACTTTGATGGTGACCAAATGGCTGTTCATGTTCCATTGTCTCAAGAAGCAATCACAGAATGTAAGATTTTAATGCTAAGCTCAATTAATATTTTACTTCCTGCAAGCGGTAAAGCAATCGTTGCACCAAGTCAAGATATGGTTTTGGGTCTTTATTATATATCATTAATGAAAAATGATGTTAAAGGGCAGCATAAATTATTTGGCAATATTAATGAAATAATGATTGCAATTGATAGTGATGAATTAGATATTAATGCAAAAATTAGAACATATTTAGATGGAAGAATGATTTATACAACAGCAGGTAGAATGATACTTCACTCTATACTTCCTGATGGAGTTCCAATTGATTTGTGGAATAGAATCATGAAGAAAAAAGATATAGGTAATCTAATAGATTATGTAAATAAAGAGAGTGGATTATCTACAATGGCAAGATTCTTAGATGATTTAAAAGATTTAGGTTTTAGATATGCTACAAAAGCTGGTATTTCTATTTCTGCTTATGATGTTTTAGTGCCTAGTGATAAGCAAAATATTATTGATGAAGCTAAGAAAAAAGTAAAAAATATTCAATCACAATTTGATAGTGGTTTATTGACAGAGCAAGAAAGATACAATAAAATCATTGATATTTGGACTGATACAAGTAATTCTATGAGTAAAGATATGATGAAGCTTATAGAATCTAATAAAGATGGATTTAATTCAATTTATATGATGGCAGATTCTGGTGCTAGAGGCAGTGTTGCGCAAATTAGACAGCTTTCTGCTATGAGAGGCTTGATGGCAAAACCGGATGGAACTATTATTGAAACGCCAATTATTTCAAACTTTAAAGAAGGATTGAATGTTTTAGAGTATTTCACATCAACTCATGGAGCTAGAAAAGGGCTAGCAGATACTGCGCTTAAAACTGCAAATGCTGGTTATCTAACAAGAAAGTTAATCGATGTTAGCCAAAATGTTAAGATTGTAATGGAAGATTGTGGAACACATGAGGGTGTAGAGATATCAGATATTACCGTTGGAAGCGAGTTAATCGAACCATTAGAAGAGAGAATTATAGGTAGAGTATTGGCTGAAAATGTTGTAGATTCTATTACAAATGAGATTCTGCTTATTGAGGGCACTTTAATTGATGAAAATATGGCAAAAAAGATCAAAGAAGCAGAGGTAAAATCTGTAATCATTAGAACTCCTGTTACTTGTAAGGCAGAAAAAGGTGTTTGTGCTAAATGTTATGGATTAAATCTTGGTAGCGGTAAAATGGTAAATATTGGTGAGGCTGTTGGTGTTATCGCAGCCCAATCAATTGGTGAGCCAGGGACACAGCTTACACTTAGGACATTCCATGTCGGTGGAACAGCATCAAGATCACAAGAAGAAAGACAGGTTGTTGCAGAGAAAGAAGGATTTATTAGATTCCACAATATACAAACTTACACCAATAAGCAAGGCAAAACAATTGTTGTAAATAGAAGAAATGCAGCAATTCTTGTTGTTGAGCCAAAAGTAAAAGCTCCATTTGATGGTGTAGTAAAAGTGGAAAATATTCACGATGAAACTGTAGTAAGCATTATTGGCAAAAAAGAGACTGCAAGATTCATGGTTAGAAAAAATGATGTTGCAAAACAAAATGAATTAGCAGGTGTTAGCGGTAATATAGAAGGTAAGTTATTTATTGCTCATGGTGATGGTTATAATATCAAAAAAGATGGAAGTATTATTGAGGTTATTAAAGATGGTTGGAATATACCACATAGAATCCCGTATGCAAGTGAATTAAATGTTGAAGATAATGCCCCAATTTCACAAAATATTTTTGCAAAAGAAAAAGGTATATTAAAGATATACAAGCTAGTTGGAGATAGCCTAGAGAGAATAAGAAATATCAAAAAAGGTCATAAAATCAAAGAAAAAGGTATTTTTGCAATCATTGCTGATGAAAATGATAGAGAAGCAGCAAGACATTATTTAGCTCGTGGTTCAATGATGGAGGTTGATGATAATACAGAAATTGATTTTCAAACACTTATTGCATCTCCTGAATCTAGCGAACAAAAAATAATTGCACAATGGGATCCTTATATTGTGCCTGTTATATCAGAATTTGAAGGTGTTGTGAGTTTTGAAAATATTATATCTGGACTTACAGCAACAGAGCAAGTTGATGATATTACAGGGCAAAGAAATCTTGTGATTAATGAATATATACCTAGTGGATATAAGCCAGCTATCATTGTTACAACAGCAGATGGAGAATCTCATAGATATCCAGTAGATCCAAAAACTGCTATTGCTGTTGATGATGGAAGCAATGTTTATGTTGCTGATATTTTAGCCAAGGCTCCAAAAGCTATTGCTAAATCAAAAGATATTACTGGAGGTCTTCCAAGAGTTTCAGAATTATTTGAAGCAAGAAAGCCAAAAGATCCAGCGATATTAGCAGAGATTGATGGATATATTAGCTTTGGTAAGCAACAAAGAGGAAAAGAAACATTGATAATTACTGCAACTGATGGTAGATTTAATGAGTATTTGATAGATAAAAATAAGCAGATTCTAGTGCATGAAGGTGAATTTGTCCATGCAGGAGAATCTATCACTGATGGAGTTGTATCAAGCCATGATATTCTTAGAATCTTAGGTGAAAAAGAACTTCATAAATATATAGTTAGTGAAGTCCAACAAGTATATAGAAGACAGGGTGTTGCTATTGCAGATAAACATATTGAGATAATAGTTTCACAAATGTTAAGACAGGTAAAAATAGTAGATAGTGGTGATACTAGATTTATAAAAGATGATATAGTATCACGAAGGGTATTTAAAGAGGAAAATGAACAATATATAAAATTAGGTGGAGAGCCTGCTATTGCTGAACCTATATTATTAGGTATCACAAGGGCTGCTATTGGAAGTGATAGTATTATTTCTGCTGCTTCATTCCAAGAAACTACAAAAGTATTGACAGAGGCATCTATTGCAGCCAAAGTGGATACTTTAAAGGATCTAAAAGAGAATGTTGTATTGGGTCGCATGATACCAGTTGGAACTGGAATCTATAAAGATAAGATATTTAGGGTTAAGAGCGTAGAAAGTTAAACTTATAGTCTGCTTATTTTATTAAGATAAGTCAAAGATTCTATTATATAAAATAAGCGTTTTTAAATTTTTTGATAAGGAGAAGTAGTGCCAACTATAAATCAGTTAATAAGAAATGAAAGAAAAAAGATTTCTAAACAATCAAAGTCGCCAGCTTTGATGGAATGTCCGCAAAGAAGAGGTGTTTGTACCCGTGTTTATACAACTTCACCTAAAAAACCTAACTCAGCTTTAAGAAAAGTTGCAAAAGTAAAACTTACAAGCAAAATAGAAGTTATTAGCTATATTCCTGGTGAGGGACATAATTTGCAAGAGCACTCTATTGTTTTAGTTAGAGGTGGGAGAGTTAAAGACTTGCCAGGTGTTAAGTATCATATAGTTAGAGGTGCTCTTGATACAGCTGGTGTTGCTAAAAGAACGGTATCTAGAAGTAAGTATGGTGCTAAAAGGGCAAAGGCAGAATCTAAGAAATAAAATTTAAATAAAGGAGAATTATGAGAAGGAGAAGAGCCGCTAAGAGAGAAGTTTTAGGCGATCCTGTTTATCACAACAAAGTTGTAACAAAATTTATCAATAAAATGATGTATGATGGCAAGAAAAGTATAGCTGAGAAGATAATTTATAGTTCATTTAATAAGATTGAAGAAAAAACTAACGAAAAAGGTATAGATGTATTTCAAAAGGCTTTAGAAAATGTTAAGCCTTTAGTTGAAGTGCGAAGTAGAAGAGTTGGCGGTGCTACTTATCAAGTTCCTGTTGAAGTTAGAAGTGAGAGACAACAATCATTATCTATTAGATGGATTCTAGAATCTACTAGAAAAAGAAACGAAAGAACTATGATAGATAGACTTGCAAATGAGCTTATAGATGCTGCTAATGAAAAAGGTAATGCATTTAAGAAAAAAGAAGAAGTTCATAAAATGGCTGAAGCAAATAAAGCTTTTGCACATTATAGATGGTAATTGGAGCATAAAATGGCAAGAAAAACTCCTTTACATATGTTAAGAAATATAGGAATTGCTGCTCATATTGATGCTGGTAAAACAACTACATCCGAGAGAATCCTTTTTTATACAGGCGTAAGCCATAAAATTGGTGAAGTTCATGATGGTGCTGCTACAATGGATTGGATGGAGCAAGAAAAAGAAAGAGGTATTACTATTACTTCTGCTGCTACAACTTGTTTTTGGAAAAATTACCAAATCAATCTAATAGATACTCCAGGGCATGTTGATTTTACAATAGAAGTTGAAAGATCTATGAGAGTTTTAGATGGTGCTGTAGCTGTATTTTGTTCTGTTGGTGGTGTGCAGCCACAAAGTGAAACAGTTTGGAGACAGGCAAATAAATATGGCGTGCCAAGATTAGTATTTGTAAATAAGATGGATAGAATCGGTGCTAATTTTTATAATGTTGAAAATCAAATTTCTCAAAGATTAAAATCAAGACCAGTGCCAATTGCACTTCCAATTGGTGCTGAAGATAGTTTTAAAGGCTTAGTTGATTTAGTCGAGATGAAAAGCTATATTTGGAATGATGAAACAATGGGCGCTAAATATGATATTTTAGAGATTCCAGATGATATGCAAGAGATTGTTAGCACATATAGAGAAAAGATGATTGAAGCAGCCGCAGAACAAGATGAAGTTTTAATGGAAAAATATCTAAATGGCGAGGAATTGAGCAAAGATGAGATTAAAAAAGGACTAAAAGCTGGCTGTCTTAGCATGTCAATTGTTCCTATGCTTTGTGGTTCATCATTTAAAAATAAAGGTGTTCAAACACTTTTAGATGCAGTTATTGATTATCTCCCATCTCCTACAGAAGTTGCAGATATTAGAGGTATAGATTCAAAAACTGATAAAGAAATACAAGTAAAATCTGGTGATGATGGTGAATTTGCTGGACTTGCATTTAAAATCATGACAGACCCATTTGTAGGGCAGCTTACTTTCGTTAGAGTTTATAGAGGCTCTATTGAGAGCGGTAGTTATGTTTATAATTCTACAAAGAAAACTAAAGAAAGAGTTGGAAGACTTTTAAAAATGCACTCTAATAAAAGAGAAGATATTAAAGAAGTGTATTCTGGTGAAATATGTGCATTTGTTGGCTTAAAAGATACGCTAACAGGAGATACTTTAT
Organism: Helicobacter sp. MIT 99-5507; assembly: GCF_003364295.1. Taxonomy (NCBI): domain Bacteria; kingdom Pseudomonadati; phylum Campylobacterota; class Epsilonproteobacteria; order Campylobacterales; family Helicobacteraceae; genus Helicobacter; species Helicobacter sp. MIT 99-5507. Next base: position 163,608 of record NZ_NXLO01000003.1, on the reverse strand, counting down.
GCTCTGAAAAAGATCCTGTGATTTTAGAGAGAATGGAATTCCCAGATCCTGTTATTTCGATTGCAGTTGAGCCTAAAACTAAAGCAGACCAAGAAAAAATGTCTTTAGCATTAGCAAAATTAGCTGAAGAAGATCCAAGCTTTAGAGTAAAAACTGATGAAGAAACAGGACAGACAATCATTTCTGGTATGGGTGAGCTTCATTTAGAAATTATTGTTGATAGAATGAAAAGAGAATTTAAAGTTGAAGCAGAAGTTGGACAACCACAAGTTGCATTTAGAGAAACTATAAGATCTACTATCCAAAAAGAATACAAATATGCTAAACAATCTGGTGGTAGAGGTCAATATGGTCATGTATTTATCAAAATGGAGCCAACAGAGCCAGGTAGTGGATATAAATTTATTAATGAAATTAGTGGCGGTGTTATTCCAAAAGAATATATTCCGGCAGTTGATAAAGGTATCCAAGAAGCAATGCAAACTGGTGTATTGGCTGGATATCCAGTTGTTGATTTTCAAGTAACTTTATATGATGGTAGTTATCATGATGTTGATAGTTCTGAAATGGCATTCAAAATCGCAGCATCAATGGCATTTAAAGAAGCATCAAAAGGTGCAAATCCTGTATTGTTAGAGCCTATTACAAAGGTTGAAGTTGAAGTTCCTGAAGAATATATGGGTGATGTTATAGGTGATTTAAATAGAAGAAGAGGGCAAATTAATTCTATGGATGATAGAATGGGCATTAAAATAGTTAATGCTTTTGTTCCATTAGCTGAAATGTTTGGATATTCTACTGATTTAAGATCTGCTACTCAAGGTCGTGGAAGCTATAGCATGGAATTTGATCACTATGGTGAAGTGCCTGCAAATATCGCAAAAGGTATTATAGAAAAAAGGCAATCATAATTTATGAAATTAATATCTTGGAATGTTAATGGACTTCGTGCTTGTATGAATAAAGGATTCCAAGATTTTTTTGATAGCGTAGATTCTGATTTATTTTGCATTCAAGAAACAAAAATGCAACAAGAGCAATCTAGCTTTGATTTTCCTAATTATTATAGTTTTTGGAATAGCGCCATCAAAAAGGGCTATTCTGGGACTTTAATACTCTCTAAGATAAAACCAATCTCACAATCTTATGGTATTAATATTGATAAACATGACAATGAAGGTCGTGTAATCACACTTGAATTTGATAAATTTTATTTGGTAAATGTATATACTCCAAATTCTCAAAGAGAACTTACTAGATTAGATTATAGAATGGAGTGGGAAGATGATTTTAGAACTTATCTTTTATCGCTTAAAAAACCTGTTGTTATATGTGGTGATTTAAATGTTGCACATAAAGAGATTGATTTAAAAAATCCAAAGCAAAATACAAAAAATGCAGGTTTTACAAAAGAAGAGAGAGAAAAATTCAGTATTTTATTAGATTCTGGATTTATTGATAGTTATAGATATTTATATCCAGATAAAAGCGATGCTTACACTTGGTGGTCTTATATGGCAAATTCTCGTGCTAAAAATATTGGCTGGCGGATTGATTATTTTTTATTGTCCAATTCTTTAAAAGATAATCTAAAAGAAGCTAATATTTATAGTGAGATTTATGGAAGCGATCATTGCCCTGTAGAGATTATCCTAGATATTTAAGTAATTATCATTTGTAAATAAATAAGCTATCTTCTTAATAAAATATTTAAAATCCTATAAAAACCTAAAAATAAAAGTTTAAACTAGAATCTAGTGTTATTTATGTCCTGTATTATTTAATTATATAGATTCTAATTTGTGCTAGAATCTTTGCCAAAAAATGGAGAAATAGCAAAATGAAAACTCTATCTATTATCGATACTTTTGGATATTTTTTTCGAAATTTTTATGCGATGCCAAAATTAAAAAGCAAAGATGGTAAGCCAAGCGGTGTTTTGCTTGGCTTTGCAAATCTCATCAATCAGCTATATAATGATGATTCTAACTATATCATTTTTGCATTAGAAGGTGAGGGCGATAAAAAAAGAAAAGATATTGCAAGTGATTATAAAGCAAATCGTAAAGAAATAGATATAGATTTATCTTTGCAGATTCAAATCGCAATTGAATGGATAAAAAAAATGAATTTGCCTTATATATCTATTAATGGATATGAGGCTGATGATGCCATAGCTTCTATTAAATCTATTGTAAAAGATGTAAATATTAGAATTGTTAGTGTTGATAAGGATTTATATCAATTAATAGATTCTAATACTTATATATATGATCCAATAAAAAAGAAAAGCATATACAAAGAAGAATGTTTTGAGAAATTTGGTGTATATCCAGAGCAATTTGTTGATTATCAAAGTTTGGTTGGAGATTCAAGTGATAATGTATCTGGCATAAAAGGCATTGGTACAAAAACTGCACAAAAATTAATTAGCAATTTTAACTCACTTGATGGAGTGTATAATAATATCCATTCACTAAAAAATTTTCTAACGCCAAAATTGATTAGTAGGATTATTGAAGGCAAAGATTCTGCTTATCAAAGTAAAGAGCTTGTAAGATTAAGAGATGATTTATTGGATTCTTTTGATTTAGAATCTACTTTAAAACCAGCAACTAATCCACTATTTTTGATAGAAGATGAGCTAAAAAGCTATGATATAAATATCCTATCAAAAATAAAAAAAGATTTGCATATCACAAAAAATAAATCTTTATTAAATTTTGAATGTATAAAAATTGTAGATACCAAAGAATTGCATAAGATTATAGATTCAATTGATAAAAATAGTATTGTTGCTTTTGATACAGAGACTAATTCTCTTGATGTAAAGAGTAGTGATATTGTCGGATTTTCTTTTGCTTATTCTTTAGATGTTGGTTATTATGTGCCGCTTAATCATTTTTATCTTGGTGTAGAAGAGCAAATATCTATTAGTGATGCAAAAAAAGCATTAGAAAAATTATTTAAACATCATATAATAGGACATAATCTAAAATTTGATATAGCTGTAATAAAAAGAAATTTTGATTTAGAGATCACTGATTATAGCGATACATTGATACTTGCATGGCTAGAGAATCCATCAGGTATGTTAAACCTTGATTATCAAACAAAGAAAAATTTTGATTATGTTACTACTAAGTTTGAAGATATTGTAAATAAAGGTGATACATTTGCTAGTGTCCAAATTGATATAGCGACAAAATATGGAGCACAAGATTCTATATGCAGTTTGGCTTTGTATCATCATTTTATGAATACATTAAATAAGAATCTCCTAGATATTGCAAGAAATGTAGAGTTTCCATTTATCAAAGTTTTGATAGAAATGGAAGGCAATGGAATAGGTATAGATTTAGATTTTTTTCATCAATTAAAATTAGAGCTAGAATCTAAGATTAAAGATATAAGCAGCAAGATTTATAGTATCGCAGGCAATGAATTTAATATCAATTCTACAAGGCAATTAGGCGATGTGCTATTTAATAAATTTAATCTAAAAAAAGGCAGAATCTTAAAAAGCGGATATAGCACTGATGAAAAAACATTAGAATCTTTAATAGATTCTCATCCTATTATCCCTTGCATATTAGAGCATCGTGAATTAAATAAACTTTTAAACACTTATGTAATACCAATAATAAATCTAAACATAAATCGCAGAATCTACACTTCATTTATGCAAACAGGAACTAGCACAGGTCGTCTTAGCTCAAGAAATCCAAATTTGCAAAATATCCCTGTTAAAACTTCTATTGGAAGAAGAATACGATATGGTTTTATTGCAAGGGAAGGATATAGTCTCATTTCCGCAGATTATTCACAGATTGAACTGCGATTATTAGCCCATTTTTCACAGGATCCAAATCTATTAGAATCTTTTATAAATGATAAAGATATACATTTAGAAACTGCAATAAAAATATTTGGGCAAGATGAAGCTAAAGAAAAAAGAAATATTGCAAAAAGTATTAATTTTGGTTTGATTTATGGAATGGGTGCAAAAAAACTTGCTCAAACTCTCAAAATATCACAATCTAAAAGTAAGGAATACATAGATAGCTATTTTGAGAGTTTTCCAACAGTGCGGGATTATCTCCAAAAAGAGGAAAATTTTATTTTTAACAATGGATATGCCCTTACCTTGCTTGGTAGAACTAGAAATTTTGATTTTCATAATATTGCAGAATATGAAAAATTGGCATTTCTTAGAGAAGGTGTAAATTCAATTTTTCAAGGTAGTGCAGCTGACTTGATAAAATTATCTATGAATAAATGTTTTGATAGATTCAAAAATAGAGATATAAAATTATTATTACAAGTGCATGATGAATTGATATTTGAAGTAAAAGATAGCGAAGTAGATAGTGCAAGCAAAGAAATACTAGAGATTATGAATAATATTTATACGCTTAGAGTTCCACTTAAATGTGGCATAAGTATAGGCAAACGTTGGTCTGAACTAAAATAATCATAATTTATAATCGCTATAATAGATATTTATATAGAGATTTACTTTTAGATTATCTCCTTGTTTTGCTATATCAATTGGGAATCCTATTCTTATATTATTATTTAGATTCTCTAGATTATTAATAAAATCCACAATCTCTTTTGTATGCTTTGTATATCCTTGTATTGAAATATTTTGTATTTTTATATTATTAGCAGAATCTTGTATTCCATTATCAAGAATGACTGCATTATTTATATATGTTTTTATATATTTTTCTAATTTCTGCATATCAATCTTGTTTCTTATATTGTGATGATCATTTTTGCTTAATATAGAATCCAAATCTTGTTGTAGAGCATTTTCATTGTTAGTGATTGCAGTATCAAGGCTTTGTATTCGTTTGTAATCTAGAGTTTTAATCTTATGATTTTGCATAATTGGTATAAAATAAAATGCTAGGCAAAATAATATAATCAATATATATACTATAAATAATATTATATTTTTGCTCCAATCAATATCATTTAAAAAATTAAAAAATTTCATTTTGTCTCTTTATTTAATACGCTAATTGATGTGAAATTAAACCACCCATTTGGTAGTGAAAAAAAATCAACTCTACTTGTTGTAAAGATTGATCTTAGTGGTGCTTGCAACAAGAAAGAATACAGCTCTCTAGTCGGTGTTATACCCTTTAGTGTTAGCTTTTCTTCTTCAAGTTTTATTTGTGTTATTGTTATTTGATCAGGTATTAGTGCAAATAAATTTAATAATGATTTTTGCACCTCACTATTGTAGTTTTTATTTATATTATTTAGATTTGCCTCGTATTTTAGACGCTCTATGTTTTTATTTATAAGGGCTATTTTTTTATCTTGCATATTCATATTGTTTTCTATAACTTGTGTATTATTATGCAATATATCAACTTCTATTTTTAGATAGATTCCACCAAAATATATAATAACAACACTAAGCACTATATAAAATATCCATATTTTTGTTAGCTTTGATACTATATATTTTGGCCTTGGAGTTGTAAAGCTATATCTTAGAGCCATTATTGTCCTTTATTGTAATTCCATCTTTGTTAGCTTTTCTATTTCCTTGCATACATCTATTCGTATAAATTGAGTTTCAAGCATGGTATTATTTTTTAGATGAGATTTTGCATTATCACTTATTCCATATCCATCAAATATCAAAAGTTCATCTATAAAATCACTTGCATATCTGCTATCTTGATAAAAGCTATTTAAAGTTTTTGTGATAAGTTCTATCATGTGGTTTGCAATAGATAATTCACTAAGATTATTTTGTGATTGTTCATAGCCATTTTTATCAAAATCTTTTATAATTATATTTTCATCAATTTCATCAATGACATCAAATTCTATTTCTTTATCATTCTTGTCATCATCTTCTTTATTTTCATCTAAGAATCTATCTTGTTCAAATACTATATATTCTCCAAAATATATATTATCTCTGTCTGCAATAAGCAAACTACTAGAGCCTTTTTCTTGTAATATATATAGCTTTTTTGCGCTATCTAGACTATCTTTTATTTTTTCAAAGATTATAATAAATGGTGAAAAAACAAAGTCCAATCCATTTATTTTGCTAAATTTATTTTTATAATCTTGTAGATTTTTTTTGCTTACATAAACAAACCATTGATTATTTACTAGCATTATTCTTAAAGAATTTATATCAAGTCCAAATTTATCAAATATATCTATTTTATTACCATTTAATAGCCCTTGTTGTTGTCCCCTAATCATAGTAGATACATATGTATATGGGTGTTTATTTTGTATCCTTTGTATGTATTTTGCTGCTTCTATGGGAAAATCTGCATTAATAGTTTTATATGTTTTTTCTTCTTGTTGTGAATTATTAGATACTATAACTCTACAAGTTTTTTCATCTAAGTCAATTGATATAATAACTTTTTGATATATTCTGCTAAATAATGACAATAAATAGCCTTTAAAATAAATATTTAATTCATTAGATTCTACAATCTTAAACTTATAAAATAACTAAACTATATTCTTAAAAACCCTCATATTTAAAAACTATATTTGGGTCTTTTGTCATTTGTTTATATACTAATTCTTTTGCGTCTTCTAAGTTTAAATCTTTTGATATATGAAAACTTGGCATTGAGATATATATTATTTTAGAAAATAATTTTGGGATTCTAAATTTATCCCAAGTTTTTAGCTCATAAAATCTATTTGGTATAGTTCTAACAGGCACTATTGCAATGCCGGTTTTTTGACTCATAGCTACAACACCATCTGCTATACTATGATAAGGTCCTTTTGGACCATCAGGTGTTATTGCAACATCATATCCATCTTCTAGCTTTTTAAATGATTGTATCAAAACCCTTCTTCCACCTCTTGTATTAGAGCCTCGAATAGTTTTAAATCCAAAATATCCATATAGTTTTACCATCAATTCACCATCAAAATGCTCGCTTGAAATTACAAATATTTTTGGTTTATCTCGCATTTTTTTATACAAAAATGGAAGCATTAAAAATTCACCATGCCAAAAAGCAAGTATAGCATTGCCCTTTTTTATATCATCATGAATATAAAATCTATTTTTGCAGCTTAAATACAAAATCCAAAGAAATATCCAAACAAGCCGTGGAGCAAATAAAAGTATTATTTTACGTTTAAATGCTCTTCTAGAATCTTTATTAAATATCATTAAATTATTTTGCCAAATAGGCTTCCATTTTCATTATTTGTGATGATTACATCATAGAAATTGCCAATAGCAATATTGGTATCATTTATTTTTATTAGCCTACCATTATCGCTTCTACCTTCACTTCCTTTATCATTAATATTTTCAATCATAACTTTATGGATTTTATTTATTTCATTTTTTGCTTTTTTATTTAAGATTTGCTTGTGAAGATTCTGCAATATTTCTAATCTCATAGCAGCAACACTAGAATCTATCTCTTTCATATTAAATGCTGTTGTATCTTTTCTTGGAGAATAAATAAAACTATACATAGTATCAAATTCTATATTTTTTACCATATCTAATGTATCATAGAAATCTTCTTCTTTTTCACTTGGAAATGCCACTATTATATCTGTGCCTATACCTACATCAGGACAGAGAGATTTTATCTTATTTACTCTATTTAAAAACCACTCTCTTGTATATCCTCTTTTCATATCTTTTAAAACAGTATTTGAGCCACTTTGCATAGGCATATGTATATATTTTGATATTTTTTTATTACTTGCAAACTCTTCTATAAATTCATCATCCATATGCAATGGATGCGGTGATACGAATTTGATTCGTTCAACCCCATCAATTTTGCTTATTTCCTGCAATAATTTTGTAAAGTTTATTTTTTCATGTGGAATTGAGAATCTAGCGCCATAATTATTTACATTTTGTCCAAGCAAGATTATTTCTTTTGCACCATTTTCTACTCTTGCTCTTGTTTCTTTTAAGATAAGATTAAGCGGGATAGAAATTTCTTTTCCTCTTGTAAATGGCACTATACAATAAGAACACTTTTTATCACAGCCAATAGAAATATTTATCAAGGCTCTTATATTAGATTCTATATTGTTGCAAAATTCATAATTTGATTCATCATGATTTATCTCGATTTCTACAGCTTTTTCTTTGTGGATAATGCTTGATATTTTTGATACATTTCTTGCACCTAATACAAAATTAACACTTGGAGCTTTTTTGATTATTTCTTCACCAAGAGCACTTGCGGTGCAACCACAGATTCCAATTTTTGCATCTCTTTTTTTTATGGCAGCATAACTTCCAATTTCACTAAATAGCTTTTTTTCTGGTTTTTCTCGAACACTGCAAGTATTTAGTATAATCAAATCAGCTTCTCTTGCATCTTGTGTTATATTGTAGTTTTCTTTTTCTTTCAATTCAGCGATAATATGATCACTATCACGCGTATTCATAGCACAGCCAAATGTTTTTATAAATAATTTTTTAGTCAATTTTGCTATCTTTTATTAATAATCTATAATGTGTAATTCATAAAGAATGCAATCTTTATCAAGTCCAAATCTTAGCTCGTGAAAATGAGTTGATTTTGCACTTTTTTCAAAATGAGCACATATTTTTTCTAAATCTTTTAATGAATTTTCTCTATCAAGGTAGAATGTGGTGTTTCCTTTTTCTTTTACTTGTTTTTCTATTTCTTCTAGTGTTATTGTTTTTGGCTTGTCATTTAGATTCATTCTAGCTAGTTTTAAATTCATTTACTATTCCTTAATTGGCATTTTGCAAAGATTTGATTCTATCAAATTTATCTTAAAACTTTAAGTCTAGTTTGATATAATCAGCACATTTTTTAAATGTTTTATACTTAATTTTTAAGGATTCAAATCTTGGATAAAATTTTAGATATTATCGAAATCATCGCATATGAAAAAGGATTACAAATTGATGTTATTCAAAATATAGTAAAAAATAAAATTTTAAAACTTGCAAAAAATAGCATTGATAATGATATGAATTTTGTTGTTGATTTTGACAAAAAAGACAAAACAATAAAATTATTCAATAAATTAAAAGTTGTCGATGATGATTTTGAGATTTTAGAAGAGGATTCTAAAAAATTGATAAAAATATCTCAAGCTCGTAAAAATGGCAATGTATCTATTGGTGATGAGATTTTATTTGAGTTAAGTATTGATAATTTGGAATTAAATAGAAATACAATTAGCAATCTTTTAAGAGATTTGGAAAGTAGCATTGAAAAAAATATAGAAGATCAGATATTTGATAATCTAAAAAATAGTGTAGATAAAATCATAAATGGAATGGTTGTATATATCGATTCAAAGAGTGAAGATACTATTGTTGAAATAGATTCTATTAGAGCTAGACTCCCTAGAAAAAATAGAATAAAAGGTGAAGTATTTAAAGTAGGGCAAAGTATCTCTTGTATATTAAAGCGAATTTATATTGATAATAGATATGGAATCCAAATAGAGTTAAGCAGGACAACACCAAAGTTTTTGGAGGAATTATTAAAATTAGAAGTGCCAGAAATAGCAGATGGTGAAGTAAATATTATGAAATGTTCTAGGATTCCAGGGGTTCGCTCAAAAGTAGCAGTATCATCAAATACAGCACGAATTGATCCAGTTGGTGCAACCGTTGGAGTAAAAGGTATAAGGATAAATGCTGTTAGTAAAAAAATATGCGGAGAGAGTATAGATTGTGTAGAATATTCTAGTGTGCCAGAAGTATTTATTACAAATGCACTCTCACCTGCAAAAATTGTAAGTGTAAAAATATTAGACAATAAGGCTATTATATCTCTTTATAGCGATCAAAAATCAAAAGCAATAGGCAAAGATGGTGTAAATATAAGGCTAACATCTATGCTACTTGGAATGGAGCTAGAGATCGAGGATTTGGGCGCAAATCCTAATACTTTAAGTATGCAAAATATCAAAGAAGTAGAAAAACAGCAAAATGATATAAAAGAAAGCGGAAAACAGCTACTAGAATCTTTATTTAAATCATGATTCTACAATAAGCATTTCACTTTTTATTTTATTGTATTTTTCTTTGCCTTGTAGTTTTTTAATGATTTCAAGGGCAAATAAGATTCCGCTTGCTGGACCATTTGCAGTGATTATATTTTCATCTATGCAAGTAGCTTGTTGTGTATATTTTGTTGCTACTTGTATTTCACTCTCACATCCTGGATAGCATGTAAAATGATTTTTTAGCACTCCTGCTTGGGCTAGCACGATAGGTGAAGCACAAATCGCAGATATAAGCTTATTTTGTTTATCTAGTTTTTGTAATATTTCTATTATTTCTTTGCTATTTTTTAGGTTTAACATCCCCTCAAATCCACCTGCAAGAGCAATGCCATCTAGGCTATCTATATCGACTTGTGAGATTTTGCACATTGATTTTATGATAATATTATGCGCTCCTATTACCATTTCGTCATCATTATTAGAATCTCTAGCAATAATGATATTTATATCAGCTCTTCTTAGTGTATCTATTATACTTACTAATTCTATTTCTTCAAATCCTTGCATTATTGGGACTAAAATATTCATAATCTACTCCTATAATCTTTTAGTATTTTTTTTAATTTTATTGGTGCGAGCATCGTTTGCTCTATTGATACATTGATACAAAATTTATTATTTGTTTCTTTTGAATGCGTATGTCCATGTATATTTAGCGAACAATCACTAAATCTAAAATAATCATCTAACACATCTCTAATAGCATCAAATCTATCATTTGGTTTTCTATTAAAAACTGGAAAATGACTAAACAAGATTCTCTCTCCATCAATATCCATGATGATTCCATTTAGATATATTTTTTCTTGTATTGTTCCATATTTTTGTTTTATTTTCTCTCTTATTTTTTCTTTTTGTGGTATCTTTAAAATGACTTTATTTTTCATTTCAAAATTAAATTTTTCTAGTTTATGTAGCTTTTTTATATCATTATTTCCAATTATTAGCATTTTTTTGCCATTTAATTTTTTTAGATATGAGAATCCATCTTTAAAATAAACATCACCTAAATGCAAGATTCTATCTTTTTGGCTTACTTTTTTATTCCAATTATCAACAATTAAATCAAAATGATTTTTATACCCTAGATTATTTGCTATGAGATTGCGTATTCTTTCTTTTTTGATTATAGAATTTTGCCCAAAATGTGTATCAGAAATGATATATGTATCAAGAGTGATATTCATACTATCCTACTTATCTATGTTGTTTTGTCTTTTTTTTGAAAAATAGTTGATTCTATTAATTTTTTTATATTTATACAAGATTTATGGCTATTGTGGTATAGAGATTTACATTAATATTCTTTATCTAGAAATATAATTATTATATTTTATTTAGGTGCAAAATTGGTATCTATTCTTAATTCTTTCACATTAAATTCATATTATAAATTAACTATTTTCACTATAATATAAAACTTCATAAACATCGCAAAAAGGGTTTTAATTATGGATATGAAAAGTTTTAATAAAATAGAGCAAGGTATGCAAGTAGGCATAAGTGATGCTAGAAAAATCACTATAGCATTGGTATTTATGTGCATTACTTGTATCGCCTCCACTATTTTTAGTGATAGTGGTAATAATATGCTAATAATGATTAGCACCATTTTTGGAATGTATATGGCTATGAATATTGGCGCTAATGATGTAGCTAACAATGTTGGTCCTGCAGTAGGATCAAATACCATGAGTTTAGGCTTTGCCATATTTATTGCAGCGATATTTGAGGCAGCTGGAGCTATTATTGCAGGTGGTGATGTTGTAGATACTATTCGTTCTGGTATCGTATCACAAGATACTTTTAGTGATATAAATACTTTTATTGCTGTGATGTTAGCTGCACTTATTGCTGGTGCTTTATGGTTAAATCTCGCTACTTTTATTGGAGCACCTGTTTCTACTACGCATTCTATTGTAGGTGGATTGATAGGCTCATCAATTGCTGCAGGTGGTCTTGGGGTTATTCATTGGGGCGTGATGTTAGAAATAATCATAAGTTGGATTGTATCTCCTATGGTAGGAGGGATTGTATCTGTTATGTTTTTGTATATTGTGAAGCGGACTATCACATATCAAAATGATAAAAGATTAGCAGCAAAAAAAGTGATACCAATTTTAATATTTATAATGTCTTGGTCTTTTTGTCTTTATCTCTTACAAAAAGGACTCTCAAAGATTATTTATTTAAATTCACTCTCGCAGATTCTAATATCTACCATAATTGCTATATTGATTTTTATACTAACAAAACCTATCATCTCAAAAAAAGCAGATACACTTCAAAATACAAAAGATGCAGTAGGTGATTTATTTACAATTCCACTTATTTTTTCTGCTGCATTACTTAGTTTTGCACATGGTGCAAATGATGTTGCAAATGCAATAGGTCCTCTTGCTGCTATAAATCAAGCTATAAGTGGAGTAATAGATGCAAAATCAAATGCTCCTATTTGGATCATGATACTTGGCGGACTTGGAATCTCAGTTGGTCTTGCATTGTATGGACCAAAATTAATAAAAACGGTTGGTAGCGAAATAACAGAGCTAGATAGAATAAGAGCATTTTGTATAGCTTTATCTGCTTCTATTACAGTTTTGATTGCTTCTGCTTTGGGACTTCCTGTGAGCTCTACTCATATTGCTATTGGTGCTATCTTTGGTATAGGATTTTTAAGAGAATACCTAAAGAGTAATTACAATAAAATGGAGCAAGAAATCATACAAGCACACAAAGGCAAAGATGCAGCAATTGTAGAAAGCTTTTTAAATGATTTTAGAAAATCATCTATAAAAAGAAAACAAGAGATTCTAAAGAATCTAAAAGTTGAAGATAAGCATAACTCAATATTAAATAAAAAAGCAAAGAAAGCTTTGAAAAAGAGTGTAAAAGATGAGCTTGTAAAAAGAAGTGCTTTGACAAAAATTGTCATGGCGTGGCTTATTACCGTCCCAGTATCTGCTATATTTGCAGCTGTTTGCTTTTTTGTTGTTAATAATTTTGCAGATAGTTTTTGATCGTTTTATGGTTGTAAAACCATAAAACTATTGATTTTGTGTATAGTATTTATTGATTATTTCTTGCATTCTTCCATCTTGTTTTATTGCTCTTAGAATCTCATTTATTTTATTTAATAACTCATTATTTCCTTTACTTACTGCAATAGCATATTTTTCATCAGTTAGTGCTATATCTATTAGCTCAATGCCACTATTTGTTTTTGTCAATACTCTTGCTGGCATTTCATCTATGATTACTACATCTAATTGATTATTTAGCATAGCAGTTATTGCCATAGCACCATTTGTAAAACTAATAGTTGTCGTATTTTTAAAACCATCAAATCCCCAATCTTTATCACCTTTTGAATAAAATTCTCCTGTTGTTCCTGCTTGGACACCAATTTTTAAGCCTTTTATTTTATTGATTGCTTTTATTACATCTTCTTTTGTTTTTAGATTCTCAAATCTTTTATCATTTTCTTTTATTATTAGCATTTGTGCTGCATTAAAATATGTATCACTAAAATCTATTACTTGTTTTCTAGCTTCATTCATAGTTAGACCAGATAGCCCTATATCTGCATTTTTTGAAGCAACAGATTGCACAACTGAGTCAAATTCCATATCTGAAATCACTAATTCCTTTCCCAATTCACTTGCAATAATTTTTGCTACATCAATATCAATTCCTTGAAATTCACCACCACTAATATATTCAAATGGAGCAAAATTTGCAGCTGTTGCCATCGTCAATTTATCACTTTTGCAACCACTAAATATAATTCCAATTATTGATAGAAAAAATAAAACTATCTTCATAAATCAACCTTAGAGTATAAATTTTAAATAATTGTAGATTCTACAAATTTTTTACTTTTTTTGGTAGTTTAAGCTTGTTGTTGGTATAAATCGAAAAAATAAACAAAAGGAGATGGAAATGCTTTCAAATGAAGTCATAAAAAAGCTAAACGAACAAGTAGCAAAGGAAACATATGCATCTAACTTGTATTTTAATATGAGTTCTTGGTGCTATACACATAGATATGATGGAGCAGGATTGTTTTTATTTGAGCATGCAAAAGAGGAAAGCACTCATGCAACAAAACTTATTTCTTATTTAAACGAAACAGATTCTCTTCTCACAATAGAATCTATTGAAAAGCCAGAATCTAATTTTAAATCATTGTTAGATGTATTTGAAAAAACTTACGAGCATGAATTAAAAATTACAAAATCTATAAATGAATTAGTTGAACTTGCATTAAATGTAAAAGATTATTCTACATTTAATTTTTTACAATGGTATGTAGCAGAACAACATGAAGAAGAAACATTATTTAGAGGCATCAAAGATAAGATCAGCTTAGCAGGCAATAGTGATACTAGCTTGTATCTAATTGATGAATACATAAAAGGTCTTACAGGAAAATAACACTTCAATCTATTGAGTTTAACTCAATAGATTCTACTTACAAAAAAATCTGCATCATTTTATATTTTCAAAGATAATTTTTATACAATATATATTTGCTTTATGGTTATTCTTATAATTAAGGTTGTTATTTGGTTGATAAAATAGAGATTTTTTATAATCAATTTATACTAAAAGATGGTTATAAATTGGTATTAGAAGGGCTTGGTGTTACGATAGTTTTAAGTATTTGCGCACTTTTTATTGGGCTTATTGTAGGGACTTTGGTCGCAATTTTGATGACAAAAAAAGATAAATCAATTTCTTATAAGATTCTAGTTTGTATAGCAAAATGTTATGTTGGATTCTTTAGAGGGACACCAATTGTCGTGCAATTATTATTTATTTATTTTGTTATTTTGCCTTTATTTGGTTTAGGTGGTGGCAGTGCCTTGCTTGTAGCGGTATTTATATTTGGATTAAATAGTGGAGCATATGTAAGCGAAATCGTACGTAGCGGAATCTTGAGTATTGATATAGGGCAAAATGAAGCAGCTAGGGCTCTAGGGCTAAAAGAAAAACAAGCTATGCGGTTTATTGTATTTCCACAAGCATTAAAAAATTCACTACCTCCACTTTGCAATGAATTTATTGCATTATTAAAAGAAACATCAGTTGCAAATTATATAACCGTGCATGATTTGACATACGCATTTAGGTCTATTGGAAGTTCTAGTTATGAATTTATGATACCTTATTTATTTTTGGCACTTAGTTATTTAATTCTTGTTTTGATCGCTACATATTTTGTAAGAATCTTTGAAAGGAAATTGCGTGCAAGTGATAAGTATTAGGAGTTTAAGTAAAGTTTTTAATAATAAATTAGTGCTTGATAATATAAATCTAGATATTTTTGCTAAAGAAAGAGTTGTCATCATTGGTCCAAGTGGAAGCGGTAAATCAACTTTACTTCGTTGCATGAATCTTCTTGAGATTCCAAGTAGCGGTGAAGTGTGGTTTGAAAATAAGCGAATTTCAAATATTGATATAACTTTATATGATGAATTGCAAGGGCTTAGCAAAAGTGCATTAAAAAGCAAAATAAAAGAGATTGATAGTAAATACAAGTGGAATCTAGATTCTGCTAGAGTAAAAATGGGCATGGTTTTTCAACATTTTAATCTTTTTAATAATCTAAATGTCTTAGATAATCTTATCCTAGCTCCTACAAAATTAAAAAGAATGACAAAAGAAGAAGCCATAAATGAAGCTTTAATCTTACTAAACAAGATTGGATTAAGTAGCAAAAAAGATGAATTTCCATCATATTTATCTGGCGGACAAAAGCAAAGAGTTGCAATTGCAAGGGCTTTGATGAATAAGCCTGATGTATTACTTTTTGATGAGCCTACAAGCGCACTTGATCCAGAGATGGTAGGTGAAGTATTAGAGCTTATTACAGAGCTTGCAAATGATGGAATGACTATGGTTTGCGTTACGCATGAGATGAGGTTTGCAAAAAATATAGCTACAAAAGCAATATTTATGGAAGATGGAAAAATAGTAGAAATTGGCAATGGAAATGACTTTTTTAATAACCCAAAAAGCAAGAGATTATTAGATTTTTTACATAAAGTTGAGCATTGATTTGCCCCTAAAAGGAGAATCTTAAATGAATACAAAAGAGATAAAATGTCCAAAATGTGGTGAAGTTTTTAAGGTAGATGAATCTGGCTATGCTGCTATTTTAAAACAAATTAAAGATAAAGAATTTCAAAATGAATTAAAAACATTTAGTGATCAATTAGAGAAAGAAAAAGAAAATGCAATTATGCTAGCAAAGCTAGATTCTAAAAATCAATTTAGTGAGGAATTAAACAAAAAAGATCATGAAATAGCAAGATTAGAATCTTTAATCACAAAAGAGCAACTATCAAAACAAAATGCTATGATAGAGATTACCTCACAAAAAGATAAAGAAATCCTAGAACTTAAAAATAAATTAGAATCTTTTAGCAAAGATAAAGAACTAGAAATTACTAAAATTATTAGCAAAAAAGATTCAGAGATTCTAGAGAAAGAAAATCATATCCAAAAATTAAATGGGCAATATCAGTTAAAAGAACAAGCTCTAAGAGAAAAATATGAAGAGAATCTTAGATTTAAAGATGAGGAAATATCAAAGATTAAAGATTTTAAAGCAAGATTATCTACAAAAATGATAGGCGAGAGTTTAGAGCAACATTGTGAAATAGAGTTTAATAAACTTCGTGCAATAGGATTTCAAGATGCTTATTTTGAAAAAGATAATGATGCTAGTTCTGGTAGCAAGGGAGATTATATTTTTCGCTGTTATGATAAAGATGGCAGTGAGTTTATATCAATCATGTTTGAGATGAAAAATGAATCTAATTTTACTGCTACAAAAAAGAAAAATGAAGATTTTTTAAAAGAACTAGATAAAGATAGAAGAGATAAAAATTGTGAATACGCTGTCTTAGTAACCATGCTAGAGCCTGAAAATGAACTATATAATTCTGGCATAGTAGATGTCTCGCATCGTTATGAAAAGATGTATGTTATTCGTCCGCAATTTTTTATCCCAATAATAACACTTTTAAGAAATGCAGCACTAAATGCTTTGCAAGTCAAAAAAGAATTGATACTTATTAAAAATCAAAATATCGATATTGCTAATTTTGAAAATAAGATAAATGATTTCAAAGATCAATTTTCTAGAAATTATCGCATTGCAAGTGAAAAGTTTTGTAAAGCAATTGAGGAAATAGACAAAACAATCAACCATTTGCAAAAAACAAAAGAAGCATTATTATCATCGCAAAATAATTTACGATTAGCAAATAATAAAGCAGAAGATTTAAGCATAAAACGACTAACAAAGGACAATCCAACAATGAAGGCAAAATTTGATGAAGTCCATCAACAAAAATGACTTTTAGAAATAGTAAAAATTAAAAAAGAAACATTATTTCTTGAAAAATAGTTTTTATTAAGTTTTTTATCTTAAAATTTGAAACATCTTTTAAAATTTTTGTGGAGTTATTTAAATGTCGCATTCTGTATTTGCATACCCTTATTTTGGTGTCTTTATGCTATTTGTTATTACATTTATAGCTTTTGGTTTGACACTTTTTATACAAAGAAAGCTAAGCACAAGATTTGCAAGCAAGAACAGGGAAAAACTAAAACTTGCACAATATGAATGTGGCGTTATCCCAAATAAACAACAAAATAGAATCTCATCTAGGTATTATATAATGGCATTGTTATTTATTTTGTTTGATGTTGAGATTATTTTTATGTTTCCTTGGGCTGTGGATTTTAAGATTCTAGAAATGTTTGGATTTGCAGAAATGCTTATATTTATATTTTTATTATCTATTGGTTTTATTTATGCATGGAGAAAAGGGGCATTACAATGGCAAAGTTTGAAGTAGATTATTTAAAAAACAATAATATACCTGTAACTTTAACAAGTATTGATAAGCTTATTAATTGGGGTAGAAGCAATTCACTTTGGGCTATGACCTATGGACTTGCTTGCTGTGCGATTGAGATGATGGCAAGTGGTGGCTCAAGATATGATTTTGATAGATTTGGCACGATTTTTAGGGCAAGTCCAAGACAAAGTGATGTTATGATTGTAGCAGGTACGGTTACAAAAAAACATGCTGAATTTGTTAGAAGATTATATGATCAAATGCCAGAACCAAAGTGGGTGATTTCTATGGGCAGCTGTGCAAATACAGGCGGAATGTTTAATACTTATGCAACGGTTCAAGGGGTTGATAGAATCATACCTGTTGATATATATCTTCCAGGTTGTGCTCCTAGACCAGAAACATTGCAATATGCAGTTATGGTTTTACAACAATACATAAGAAGCAAAAAAGCTTTGCAACACCAAACAAAAAAACGTTTGATTTAAGAGGAAATATATGCAAGATATACAAAAAAAGGTTTATCATAAGAATAGATTCTACCAAGCACCACATACTCTAAAACAAAATCCAAATGAAACAAAATTTAGCGATGTTTTTTCTTTGATAGAATCTAAAGTAAATATAATAAAATCTTATGTTGAGCTTGATAATTTAGTAATTTTTATAAATAAAGATGAAGTTTTAAATACATTTTTGTTTATAAAAGAAATTAGCTTTGATATATTAAGTGAGATGAGTGCCATTCATTTAAGTGATGATAGTTTTGAAGTGTTTTATCAATTATTATCTATGGACAAAAAGTTGCGTTTGCGAGTAAAAACACATACAAAAGATTGTATAGATTCTATATCGCATATTTACAGAAATGCACTTTGGAGCGAGAGAGAAGCTTATGATATGTTTGGTATTAAGTTTAATAATCATAAAGCATTAAAGAGGATATTAATGCCAGATGATTGGAGTGGGCATCCATTGCGAAAAGATTATCCATTACATGGAGATTTAAGCGCACAATGGTATGAAATCGATAAGATTTTTGGAGAAGAATATAGAGATGTAGTAGGTCCTGAAAATAGAGATTCTTCATATATAAATCCAAAAGATACTTTTAATTTTGCTCATATGGGGTTTGAGGTGGCAAAAGGCGAGCAAGTTTCATCTGTTTTACATGATATTACTTATCAAGAAAATAAAGGGGTATTTGTAGTTACAAAGTTTGATAAATCAAAAGAGCTTACAAAAAGACGCTAAGAGGCAAAAATGGCACAAATTTATACTAGATTAAAACCACAATTTGAAAATATCGCATTTGAACGTGATGATGATAAAATGATATTAAATTTTGGACCACAGCATCCATCAGCACACGGACAGCTAAGATTGATATTAGAATTAGATGGTGAGCTAATAACAAAGGCTACACCAGATATTGGTTATCTACATAGAGGTGTAGAAAAGATGGCAGAAAATATGATATATAATGAGTTTTTGCCTACAACTGATAGATTAGATTATATCAATGCTTCATCAAATAATTATGCTTTTGCACTTAGTGTAGAAAAATTAATAGGCCTAGA
This sequence comes from Helicobacter sp. MIT 99-5507, assembly GCF_003364295.1. Classification (NCBI taxonomy): domain Bacteria; kingdom Pseudomonadati; phylum Campylobacterota; class Epsilonproteobacteria; order Campylobacterales; family Helicobacteraceae; genus Helicobacter; species Helicobacter sp. MIT 99-5507. Next base: position 144,107 of record NZ_NXLO01000003.1, on the reverse strand, counting down.
AGTGCCACGAAGAGCACAAATCATTAGGATGATGCTTTTAGAGCTAAATAGAATCATCTCACATATATTTTTTATTTCTGTGCATGGTATGGATGTAGGTGCTTTATCTGTTATGCTTTATGGATTTAAAGAAAGAGAATATGCACTTGATTTAATAGAGGATTATTGTGGAGCTAGGCTTACACATTCTAGCATTAGAATAGGTGGAGTGCCTCTTGATTTGCCACAAAATTGGTGTGAGAATCTAAGTGCATTTCTTGATAGATTGCCAAAAGAAATAGGCTTGATAGAAAAACTTTTAAGTGAAAATAGAATCTGGCGTGCAAGATTGGAAAATGTTGGAGTTGTTACAAAAGACTTAGCAAAAAAATGGGCTTTAAGTGGTGTAATGCTTCGATGTTGTGGGTATAAATGGGATCTTAGAAAAGAAGAACCTTATGAATTATATAATGAAGTAGAATTTGATGTGCCATATGCTACAGATGGCGATAGCTATGCTAGATATTTGCTTTATATGGAAGAAATAAGACAATCAAGCAGAATCTTGCGTCAATTAATAAAAATGTATAAAGATACCCCACCGCAAATCATGGCAGATTCTCCATCATATATTTCTGCGCCAAAAGAACAGATAATGACTCAAAATTATTCTTTGATGCAGCATTTTGTATTGGTTACACAAGGCATGAGACCACCTATTGGCGAAGTATATGCCCCTACAGAATCTCCAAAAGGTGAGCTAGGATTTTTTATCAATTCCACAGGTGAGCCATATCCATATAGATTAAAAATAAGAACGCCTAGCTTTTTTCATACTGGTTTATTGCAAGATTTGCTTCCAGGACATTATCTAGCTGATGTTGTTACTATAATTGGATCTGCAAATATTATATTTGGTGAGATTGATAGATAGGATTAGGGTTTTTATGAAAAGATATGATTTAAGACAATATAAAAATGATTTTATAAATAGAATGAATGAAATTATAAAAGATGAATTAAGTGATGGCGAAGTTGGTATTTTTATATTTGAAATTGGTGGAGATGGAAGCGATGGGAGCATTGTAAATATGGCAAATGATTCTATAAAATCGCTTGGATTTCAGCTTTTAAATTCTATTAGATTTAATGAAGTAGATTGGAGCATTGTAATCAAAAAAGAAAAAATGCAAGATTCTAAAGAAGAAACATTATGATAAGAGATTATATAGATTCTAGTTTTGATACTAAGTATTTAAATGATTTTGATTTTATAATAGCACTTGGTATTTATGCAAAAAATATTACTAGCGATATTTATATAAATCCACTACTTGATATGCAAGTAAAGCATTATATACGATATGAGGCTGGCACAGAAGAGGGTGTAGCTGCACTATTTTTGCATGATTTTTATAAAGGTTTAAATCTAGAAGATTATATAAAAACACTAGATTATGGGTATTTGACATCTGAGACAAATATCTCTGAAGAAGAAATGCAAGAAATCAAAAAAAGTTTTTACTCACATAAGAAGTCATTATTACTCTTTGGTAGTAATTTTTATTTACACCAAAGAAGCAAAAATATATTAAATATTTTTTCTCATTTAGCACAATCTATAAATATCGCATTTTTAGGAAGTGATACAAATAGAATCTATACAATAAAAAATAGAATCTCAAATATAGAAAAAATCAGCCATCTTCCTGAAAATAATGGTTGTATAGTGTATGTGGATTCTGTATTATCGGCACAAAAACCATTGTTGAGATTTTCACAGGAATTTGCAAGGGCTTGGAAAATAAATAATAATGATTGCATTGAAATTTGTTTTGATGATTTTAAGATAAAAGCTTTGAGTATTCTAGATTCTGCTTTAAGTGGTGTGATTGGTATCCTAAGTATAGATGAAAATATCAATTGTGGATATAGATATAAAAAAGTTATTATAAATAAAGTCAGTTAAGGTGATATATGGCAAAGATAACTATTAATAATATTAATTTAGAAGCAAATGAGGGTGAATACATTCTTGAGGTTGCACGAAAGAATAATATTTTTATTCCAGCAATTTGTTATTTGAGTAAATGTTCTCCTACTCTTGCCTGTAAGCTTTGTATGGTTGATGTTGATGGAAAACGAACATATGCTTGCAATACAAAAATCAAAGATGGTATGAATATCATTACAAGCACAAAAGAAATAGAGAGTGAACGAAAAGATATCATGAAAAGCTATGTAGTAAATCACCCACTAGAGTGTGGTGTATGTGATAAAAGTGGAGAATGTGAATTGCAAGATTACACACTTTTAATGGGTGTAAATTCTCAAAATCTATTTGTCTCACCATCTTTTAACACTTTTGCTTCTTGGTCACATGTAAAATACGATCCTAGCCTTTGTATATTGTGTGAGCGATGTGTAACAACCTGCAAAGATAATCTAGGCGAATCTAATATCAAAGCAGTAAAAGTAGATTCTCCAGCTCTTGATGCAGCATATTGGAAAGAAAGAATGCCAAAAGATGCATTTAGTGTTTGGAATAGAAAACAAAAAAGTATTATAGGCTTTGTAGGTGAGAATCCTTGTATAGATTGTAGTGAGTGCGTTAGTGTATGTCCTGTTGGGGCTCTTGGTGTGAAAAGTTTTCAATATACAAGCAATGCATGGGAATTAAATAAAGTTAGCTCAACTTGCAACCTATGTCCAAGTGGTTGTAAAATCGTCTATGAAGGCAAAAAAGATTCTAAAAACAAATATCACATTTATCGCGTTACAAATGATTTCAATTTCAATCCTATATGCGGGGCGGGTCGTTTTGCATATGACATATCACCAAAATTAGATTTAAATAATTTTGATGTAGCAATAGATGCAATAAAGAGAGCAAAAAATATTATAGTTGGCGGAAATGTAACAAATAATGAGGCAAAATTTTTAGCATTATTAAAAAATAATCTTGGGGTAAAATTAGTAAATAATATTTTAAAACAATACAAAGATTTTATTAGCATCTATTATGGAAGTGGTGCTAAAAATACTATGCTAAAAGATATATCTAATTATAAAGTGATTGTTTCAATTGGCTCTAGTTTAAAAAATGAGAATCCATTGCTTAGATATAAAATCAATAATACATTAAAACTAAAAAAAGATTCTAGTTTTATTTATATTCATCCATTTAGCGATAAGCTTATTTCAAAATTATCAAAAAATGTAACTACAATCAATTTAGCTACAAATAGCGATGATGCAGCAATACTTGCTATTTTAAAGATTCTAGATTGTAATAATCCATTATTAAAAGTATTGGAAGATTCTAAGATAAATATCAATCACAAAATGACACAAGATGATGAAGAAAAAAATATAAATGTAGAATATTATGATTTGTTTATGAATGCAAAATTGGATTATGAAACTTTCTTAAATCTAGAATCTAAGCTTTCTTCAAAGCCACTTATAGTGATTGGAAGTGATTTATATGCTCATCCAAATGCTACTTATTTAGCAAAGATTCTAGCTTCACTTCAAATAGAAGATAAAATAGATGTGATTTTTATTCCTCCTAGTCCAAATGCAAATGGAATCTGCAATACCATCGATTTTGATGATGAGGTAGATGGCTATAGACTTGGCTTTAGAGCAAAAGGTGATTATGTATTTGATAGCGTTAGTTATGATTTTGCATTGCCATATTTTAGTCAATTAGAAGATAGTATCACAAATATAGATTATAAGACTTTGCCACTTTATCCAATAAATAATAAGATTGATTATTTAGAGCAATTAGGAAGATATTTGGGATTTGATTTTGAGAGTGACAAAATCACATTAAATAACAAATATGGAAATGATGGAGCTGATTTGCGAGGTATAACAATAGCCCCAAGAATCTCTTATTATATAGATGATATTAAGTTTGTTAAGATTGATTATGTAGATTCTAATGCTTATATGAGGGATTTTGGTGTGCATTTTTATCCATATACAAAATATAGCAAGAATCTAGATTACAATGTCGGAATCTATGTCTCAAAAGAATATTTAGAAAAATTAAATTGCAATGAAGGCGATATTATCAAGATAGAATCTGAATATGGCAAGATAGAAGCAAATATATATATTGATGTTGATATGGATGGAGAATATTTTGCTATATCTCCACAAATTAACAATGCAGATAAGTTTTTTGGAAAAACAAAATATATTAAAGCAGGGGTTTTATTGTGAGTTTTTTAGAAGTTATTATAAAGATTATTATATTACTTGCTATTTTTTCTGCTTTGGCTGGATTTGGCACTTACCTAGATAGAAAATTTCTAGGACTTATACAAAAACGACTTGGACCTACACATGTTGGACCTTGGGGATTATTGCAAATTGTAGCTGATGGTATTAAACTATTTTTAAAAGAGGATATTATCCCTAAAAATGCAAATAAAATCATTTTTATCCTAGCACCTATTATTGCTGTGGCTACTGCTTTTATTGCAATGGCTCCGATTCCTTTTTTGCCAGAATTTACTTTATTTGGACAGACTATTAAGCCAATTATTTCTGATATTAATGTTGGATTATTATTTGTATTAAGTGTAAGTGCTGTTGGTATGTATGGACCACTTTTAGCAGGTATGAGTTCTAATAATAAATATTCACTTTTAGGGGCTGCAAGAGCCGTATCTCAATTGCTTAGTTTTGAAGTAGTAAGTGGATTATCTATTTTAGCGCCAATTATGATTGTTGGTTCGCTTTCATTAATAGATATTAATAATTATCAAAGCAATTCTATATTTGATTGGCTTATTTTTTCCCAACCTGTAGCATTTTTGTTGTTTTTGATTGCTGGTTTTGCAGAGACGAATAGGACACCATTTGACTTACTTGAACATGAAGCAGAAATCGTATCTGGTTATATCACAGAATATAGTGGCTTAAAATGGGGTATGTTTTTTATTGGTGAATATGCTAATATGTTTAGTATTGCATTTATAATAAGCATCGTATTTTTTGGTGGATTTAATAGTATTGGTTTTATTCCTGGCGGTATAGCGATTTTGCTAAAAGTTGCATTTTTTATATTTTTATTTGTTTGGGTTAGAGCTACATTTCCACATGTTAGGCCAGATCAGCTGATGTCTGTTTGCTGGAAAGTATTAATGCCAATAGCTATTATAAATATATTAGTAACAGGTATTGTTTTAGTATAAAAGGATAATTATGAAAGTAGAATACAAATTAGTAGCACAAACTCCACCACCAAGTTTTAAGCGATTTTTAAAACGTACATTTTCATTGGATTTGCTAAAAGGGCTAAAATTAACTTTATTTGAGTTATTTAAACCAAGCACAATAGTAACGATAAAATACCCACTTGAAAAGATTCCACTATCTCCTAGATATAGGGCTGTGCACAATTTGATGAGATTGTTAGAATCTGGAAATGAAAGATGTATTGGCTGTGGATTGTGTGAGAAAATATGTGTTAGTAATTGTATAAAAATTGATACTAAATATGGTATTGATGGTAGAAAAAATATAGAATCTTATAGTATTAATTTTGGGAGATGTATTTATTGTGGGCTTTGTGCAGAAGTGTGTCCAGAGCTTGCAATAGTGCATGGCAATAGATATGAAAATGCAAGCGAGCAAAGAGCTCATTTTAAATTAAAAGATGATTTATTAGTATCTTTTGCTTTGGCTAAAAAAGGACAGATTGATGAATATAGCGGATATGGTAGTCTAAGCCCTAATGCTGATAATAATATAAAACCAACTCCACTAAGCAATGATGAGACAAGTAAAAAAGTAGATAGTGAGAAAGTAGGTTGATTTATGCTTGAGATTATTTCATTTTATTTATTTAGTGCATTGATTATATTTTGTTTTAGTGTCGTTGTATTTACTACAAACATTCTTTATGCGATGACTGCTCTTGCAAGTGGAATGATTTTTATAGCTGGAATCTTTTTTAATCTTGGGGCTGAATTCTTGGGTGTAGTTCAAATTTCAGTTTATACAGGTGCTATTATGGCTATGTATGCATTTGGTATGATGTTTTTTGATAGTGCAAAAGATATTAAAGAAAAGCATAAGAGTAGGAAAATCGCATGCTTTCTTAGTTTTGGTGTATCATTGATACTTGTAGTTATTGTATCGCTGCCTAGAGTGCTTAGTATCAATAATAATGAAGTTAATAATTTAATAGAATCTATGAATATAGATGGAAATGTAGAGAGTATAGGCATTGGGTTATTTACAAATTATTTAATAGCATTTGAATTAGTAGCACTAATGCTTCTTGTCGCTCTTATTGCAGGTATTGCACTTGTTAGTAAAAATATAGGTGGCAATTGTGATGATATGAAATTTGATGATACAAAGCTTGATAATATAAAGGATAATTTATGATTCTATCTCTAAATCACTATTTGTTATTAAGTGTTATTATTTTTGCAATTGGGCTTGTTGGAATCTTGCGAAGAAAGAATCTTTTAATGATATTTTTTTCAACAGAAATCATCTTAAATGCAGCAAATATTGGACTTGTTAGTGCTGGTAGATATTATAGTGATATTAGTGGCGAAATAATAGCTTTTTTTATCATTGCAATTGCCGCATCTGAAGTTGCTGTTGGGCTTGGACTTCTTATTCTTTGGTATAGAAAGCATAAGAATCTAGATTTAGATGATTTGAATTTGATGCACGGTTAGTGGAGGGTTTTGATGTTAGTTGGTTTAATATTATTTGCTCCATTATTTGGCGCATTGTTTTCTAGTCTTTTTTCTCTTGGCAAAAAAAATATTATTGCAGCACTCATTCCAATAGCCTCACTTTCTCTCTCATTATTATGTGCCATTATTGTTGCACCAAGTGTAGTAAATGGAAATATAGAAACTATAAATATAAGCAGTTGGATAGCTGCTGGAGCATTTTCTTCTAGCTTTGGTTTTATGATAGATGGGGTTACAATGGTGATGATTTTTGTAGTATTGATTGTATCACTTTTTGTTTTTATCTATTCTATCGGCTATATGGAACATGACACAGGATTTAATAAATTTTTTGTATTTCTTAGTGCTTTTGTTTTTTCTATGCTTATACTTGTGATGAGTGATAACTTTTTGGGGTTATTTATAGGCTGGGAAGGGGTTGGGCTTTGCTCTTGGTTACTTATTGGTTTTTGGTATAAAAAAAGTAGTGCTTCATTTGCTGCAAATGAAGCATTTATAATCAATCGCATAGCAGATCTTGCAATGCTTATTGGAATCTTTCTTATTTTTTATTCATTTGGTAGCTTAAAGTATAGCGATGTGTTCTCAAGTGTTGGAGATATTTCACATTCTGCGTTGTATTGGATTTCTATTTTATTATTTATTGGAGCTATGGGAAAATCTGCTCAATTTCCACTACACACTTGGCTTGCTGATGCGATGGAAGGACCTACACCTGTATCTGCTTTAATTCATGCTGCTACAATGGTAACAGCAGGTGTGTATTTGGTAATTAGGGCGAATCCAATTTATGATTATAATATTGATGTTGGAAATTTTATTGCATGTCTTGGGGCGTTTGTTGCATTGTTTGCAGCAAGTATGGCTCTTGTCAATAAAGATTTAAAGAGAATTATTGCATTTTCTACGCTTTCTCAACTTGGATATATGTTTGTTGCTGCTGGGCTTGGATATTATTATATTGCATTATTCCATTTGGCAACGCATGCATTTTTCAAATCTTTACTTTTCCTTGGTGCTGGAAATGTAATGCATGCTATGAATGATAAATTGGATATTACAAAGATGGGTGCTTTGTTTAATCATCTTAAAAAAACAGCAATTTTGATGATTATAGCTTCTATTTCACTATCTGGAATCTACCCATTTGCTGGCTTTTTCTCAAAAGATAAAATACTTGAAGTTGCTTTTGTAAGTAATCATTATTTTATTTGGATTGTTCTTTTGATTGCTGCATTTTGCACAGCATTTTATAGCTTTAGATTATTAATGCTTGTATTTTTTGTGCCAAAAAATCATGATGAACACCCACATGAATCATCAAAAATAATGATTTTGCCTATGATGCCACTTGCAATATTGGCAGTATTTGCTGGATTCTTAGAGCATCCACTAGGAGATTATTTAGAATTTTATTTACCAAAAGGTATTTTAAATGTCTCATCTTTTACTTTGTATATGTTAATTGCTATCGCTTTATTATGTGCTATTTGCGGTGTGCTTTTTGCGATATTTATATACAAAAAAGGGATTAGATTTATAAAAGAAGATTCAAAAATCTATAAACTACTTATAAATCAATATTATATTCCACATTTGTATGATATTGTAATTATTAAGCCATATTATGCATTATCTAAGTTTTTATGGAAAGAAGTTGATATTAGGATTATTGATTTTATGGTAGATTTGGTTGCTAATATAACTCTATGGTATGGAGGCAAGGCTCGTTTTATGCAAAATGGGAATCTCTCATCTTCGCTATTTTTAATCGTGCTTGGATTATTTATTTTACTTTTTGCAGTGTTGTTGTTTTTATAGGGATTTGTAGATGGAGAATTTATTAAATATTGTTTTATTTTTACCATTATTATCAGCTTTATTATTGTGTGGTAATATCATTCATGTAAAATTTGCTAAGATTTATGCTATCGCCGTATCAATTATTGAGCTTATTTTAGCTCTTATGATATGGTATTTATTTGATACTTCAAATGTAGAAAATGGATTTAGATTTGTTAATCAAGTAGATATTATCTCTAGTATTGGATTTAGTTATTTTGTAGGAATTGATGGCATTTCATTATTTTTAGTTTTATTAAGTGTATTTATGACACTTATTTCCATAATATATTTAAATAATGTTGATAAAATTAAGCATTTTTTAGTTTCATTATTGATACTAGAGAGTGTTATGATTGGAGTGTTTATAGCCCTTGATGTTATGTTATTTTATATATTTTGGGAGTTTTCTCTTATTCCAATGTTATATATTATTGGTGCTTGGGGTGGAGAAAAAAAACTCTATGCTGCAATCAAATTTTTCTTATATACATTTAGTGCTTCCCTCCTTATGTTATTTGGAATATTGTGCTGTGCCTATTTGCATTATAGTTTGACTGGTAAATGGAGCTTTAGTATCATTGATTGGTATAGATTCTTAAATATAGGTCTTGATAAACAGCAGATATTATTTATCGCATTTTTTATTGGTATTGCAGTAAAAGTTCCTATGTTCCCATTTCATACTTGGCTTCCATACGCACATGGACAAGCTCCAAGTGTAGGCTCTATCATCCTTGCTTCAATATTGCTTAAAATGGGTTCGTATGCATTTATTAGATTCTCGCTTCCTCTTTTTCCAGATGCAACGATCTCTTTTATATTACCTATTGCAATTTTATGTGTGATTATGGTGATTTATACATCGATGATAGCATATGTGCAAAATGACATGAAGCAGGTAATAGCATATAGCTCTATTGCTCATATGGGTGTTATTGTGCTTGGGACATTTGCTTTAAATGTTGAAGGGATTAGTGGCTCTATATTTTTTATGTTAAGTCATGGGATTATTAGTGGAGCATTATTTTTGATGGTTGGAATCTTATATGATAGAACTCATACAAAATTAATTAAAGATTATGGTGGCATTGCTAGTGTTATGCCTAGATTTACAATAATCTTTGTCATTGCCTTGATGGGGAGCGTAGGGCTTCCGCTTACTATGGGATTTGTTGGCGAGTTTCTTAGTTTGTTAGGATTTTTTAATGTTAATGTAATCATTGCATTACTTGCTGGAAGTAGTATTATAGTTGGTGCTGTATATATGCTAAATTTATTTAGAAATGTATTTTTAGGGAATATTACAAATCCTAAAAATAAAGAATTACAGGATATAAATCTTAGAGAAAAAATAGCATTAATTCCACTTGTATGTATTATTATTTGGCTTGGAATCTATCCAAAAGCAGTTCTTGATAAGATTGATGTAGCAGCAAATGAAGTAGTCGCTCTCACATATAATAGAGCAATATTAAATGAAAGCAAAGATTTCATATTAAAAGTAAATAGGAGAGATTAAGATGGCATTATCTTTTAGTTCGCTAAATATTTTAAGCATATTACCAATGTGCTTAATTGCAGGTGGTGGAATCTTAATTTTGATTATAGATATTATTTTAAATAAATTTAATAAAAGGCTATGCATTGCTATTAGCTCTATTTCTATTTTGCTTAGCTTATTATCTATACTAGATTTAGAAAATATGATTACTGGATTCTATTCACTTATTAGCATTGATGGATTATCTGCACTATCGCAAATAATTATACTTATATCTTCATTACTTTTTATATTTCTAGCTATTTCTAAGGATAAATTTGGTGAATTTGAATGCAGTGAGTTTTATATATTATTTTTATTTATGATTGCTTCTTATCAATTTATGGTATCAAGCAATAATTTGATATTAATATTTTTAGGATTAGAAAGCTCATCACTTGCTTTATATGCTCTTATTGCATTAGCTAAAAATGAAAAATCACTAGAAGCTGGTATCAAATATTTTACACTTGGCGCGCTTGGAAGCGGAATCTTTGCATTTGGATTATTATTTGTATATGTAGGAAGCGGAAGTATAAATATTAGCGATATAATAAAAAGCATATTACTTATAAATGCATATGGCAGCGGAGAATATTTTGTTTTACTTGGTTTTATTTTCTTATTTGTAGCACTTGGATTTAAATTATCTTTTGTTCCATTTCATACTTGGGTGCCAGATGTGTATGAAGGCTCATCATCTCCACTTGCATTTTATATGTCAATTGTTACAAAAATTGCTGCCTTTGTTGTTCTTATTAGAGTTTGCTCTGTATTTATGTTTGTAGATACTCCTATCATTAAATATATATTATTTGCATTTGTAATAATTGGCACAACAATACCAAATATTATTGCATTGCTGCAAAATGATGTTCAAAGGATGTTAGCATATAGCTCTATATCGCAAGCTGCTTTTGTTCTTGCTTGTATATTTATTGGCACTACTCAAAGTTTGGTTGCATTATTTTTGTATTGGGTGTTATTTTTATTTAGTAATCTTGGTGCATTTGGAATGCTTCATTTAAGCCATAATAAAAATAAACAATGGGATAGTAGATATTCTTTTCCTTTTGATAAATTTAGTGGATTGGTTAGATTATCGCCATTACTTGCTGTTAGTTTTGCAATATTTATGCTTTCCCTTGGTGGAATACCACCATTTGGACTATTTTGGGGTAAAATGTATTTGATTAGTTCATCTATTAATGCGGGATATAATATCTTAGCTTTGATACTTCTTTTAAATAGTGCAATTGCTGTTTATTATTATATGAAGCTTATTATTTATATGTTTTTAAAAGAGCCAATTACACAAGATTCCAAGATATATATGCAAAATATGTCTTATCCAATGGTAGGCGTAATTGCAATTGCATTATTTGTAACAATATTTGGAATATTTTTTGTAGAAGGTTTTATTGATATAATTTATAATTATCTTTTTAATTTTAAAGAAGTTATGAGTGGGATTATATAAACTTTTTATCTTTATTTTTATCTTTGATATTGCCTTTGCTCTTAATATAGAGGTAGATTATGGTGTTGAAAATAATAAACGATTTTCAATCATCACTCTAAAACATGACAAAAGATTTCCTTGCAAAGAAAATAAAGATATCAATAATAAAAATATTATGATTGAATGCATAATAGATAGCACGCCTATTTCTAGCAATCCAGTAAGTAAAACAGAATTTTTTGAAATATCTTCAAAAATAAATGGTAATAAATTTCATTTATTTATAAAACCACTAAAAGACCAAAGATTATTTGCAACTTTTCTTGATTTAAAAAGCAATATTCCTATTCCTCTTGAGCGTCCAAAAACTTCAAAGATTTGGCAGATTATTGGATATGATAGTGAAATACCATTTTTATCAAATAAAACATATAGAGGGATAAATTTCCCAATTTCTATAGATTCTACACTTCCTAGCATAAAAGAGCTAAATATTGATGCTTCACCACTAACATACAATGTCGGTCCAGATTTGGCTTTGTTTTTAAATATTCGTTCAACTTATGACAATAAAAAATATCAAGAAGTTATCAAACTTGCTGATGAAATACTAAATGAATACCCAAATAGCTTATTTAAAAGAGATATATTATTGTATAAGATTAAATCAATGCATAATATTAATTATATCCCAGATGATGTATTGCAGCTTGCAAGAGGATGGCTTAGGGCATATCCAGCTGATATTGGTGTCCCAGAAATATTATTTATTATGGCAGATAATTATAGCAAGATGAAAATTTATAATGAAGCTAGATATTATTTTGATAGGATTATAAATGAATATCAATCTTCAAAATATGCTCAATATGCACTTGTTGGTATCGCTAAGAATCTTAGTAAAAATGGTGATAGAAAACGACCAGAATCTTTATATGCACAAGCATACGAAGAAGCAAAAGATTTAGATACTGCATCATATGTTATATATAATTGGGGCAATTTTGAGCTAGAGAGTAATGACTTTGATAATGCTAAAATATTATTTTCTAGGATTATAAATTCAAATCCAAAATATTTTTTAAATGATTTAGATTCTAGTTACAAAGATTTTCATAAATGGGCAGATTTGAAGCTATATGATATAGCTGCAAAAGCAGGAGATGGTATTTTAAATTATTTAAGCAATGATGAATTTAAAGAAAAATTGATGATGGATATTAGCTTATGGTATGAGCTAGATTCTAAGATGCAAGATGCTCATAGAATAAATAGTGAATTTTTAAATCTATTTAAAGATTCTGATAATGTAGCATTGATTAAACAAAGAGATGATAATTTATTATTTCATTTAAATGAAGGTGATTTAGAAAAACAAATAGAGCAATATGATTATATCATCGCTACATATCCAAATACTCCTCAATCAAGTATGGCATATGAGAAAAAAGCAAATGCATTATTTGCTATGGGTTTATACAAAGATGTCTTAGCTCTAAAAGCAAATCTAAATAGCAATAATGAAAACATAAAAAAATCATATATTAAAATTATTGAAGATTCTAAAAACTGCAAAGAGATTGTTGATTATTACTTGCAACAAAATGAGATTTTGCTAACAAATAATTCAAAGCAAGTTTTTAGATGTTTGTTTGAATCTTCATTATTTAATAAGGCATTAGATTTATCAAACCTAATGCTTCAAGGTTCTCTAAACACTCAAGATAAACTTATTTGGCTTTATAATGTATCACAGAGCTTTTTTGCCTTGCAAGATTATAATAATGCAGCACATTCAAGCAGAGATGCTTTTAGTATCGCAAAGGAATTGGGTGAATATCAAGATTCTGGGATTATATTATTTTTATCACTTGCAAAGCTAAATCGCAAAAATGAAGCAATTGCATTATTTGATGAATTATCAAAATTATTTCCTAATTCAAAAGAAATGCTAAATGTTTATTATTATATGTTAAATTGGTCAATAGAATCTAATGATAATATCGCAATACAAAGATATGCAATAGATTTAATAAATCTTCAAGATTCACTAAAAATATATGAATATTCACCATTTGTAGAATTAGCTTATAGCGATGTATTGTTTAGTGATTATAGATATACTCAAATGTTAGATGTATTAAAAAATATAGAATCTATTGAGCTAAGTAATAATGAATCTCAAAAAGTGCATTATCTAAGAGGTGTAGCTTATAGCGAGCTAGGCGAGAGTGCGAATTCAAAAATAGAGCTTGATAAATGTTTGGCTATAGATTCTAATTCTTCTTTTGGTAGATTATGTAGCGATGCTCTAGATTTGCTAAATTAGGCAATAAATTTATCATTTAGCGCCTAACTCAAGAGCAAGGAATTTTGCTGTATAGCTTTTTGATTTTTTTACATTTTTGATTAAATCTTCTGGCGAGCCACAATCAACTATTTTTCCACCCTTACTTCCACCTTCTGGACCAATATCTATAATATAATCAGCATTTTTTATTACATCAAGATTATGTTCTATTACAACTACACTATTTCCAAGGCTAGTTAGATGATGAAGCACTTTCATTAATTTATTAATATCATCAAAATGCAGTCCAGTAGTCGGCTCATCTAGTATATATAGAGTTTTTCCTGTGTCTTTTTTGCATAATTCTTTTGCTATTTTTATTCTTTGTGCCTCACCTCCACTTAGTGAGAGTGCATTTTGTCCTAGTTTGATATATCCAAGTCCTATCTCTTGAAGTCTTGTTAGCTTTTGGGCGATTTTTGGAATCTTTTTGAAAAAAATAAGTGCCTCATCTACGCTTAAATCTAGCACATCAGCGATATTTTTTCCATTGTATGTTATTTCTAGTGTTTGTTTATTGTATTTTTTTCCACCACATGCATCACATTTCACAAGAATATCTGGCAAAAAGTGCATTTCAATTTTTATTTCACCTTCACCAAAACATCTCTCACACCTGCCACCTTTTACATTAAAGCTAAATCGCCCTATATTGTAACCTCGTATTTTTGCTTCTTTTGTTTGTGCAAACAAATCTCTTATATCATCCATTACACAAGTATAAGTTGCTGGGTTGCTTCGTGGGGTTCTTCCAATTGGACTTTGATCTATATATATAACTTTATCTAAATGTTCTAATCCCTCTATGGTTACATTATCTACTTTATTTATTTTTTTAGCATTATTTAGAATCTCTTTTGCATTTGGAAGCAATGTTTGCAATACAATAGAGCTTTTGCCACTTCCACTTACGCCGCTAAAACATACAAAATTAAATAGTGGAATTTTTACATCAAGATTTTTTATATTATTGATATTGATATTTTTGATAGTAAGCCATTTTTCTTGTTTTCGTCTATAAAAATATTCAATCTTTTTTTTGCCACTTATATACTCCGCGGTTAATGTTTTTGCTTTCATCATATCTTTTAGATTCCCGCTAAATATCACATTTCCACCATTTTTCCCTGCTCCAGGACCTATATCTACTATATAATCAGCATTTTTAATTGTTTCTTTATCATGTTCTACTACAACTAGCGTATTTCCCTTTTTTTGCAAATTTTGCAATGTTTTTATAAGCTTTAGAGTGTCCCTTTCATGAAGTCCGATACTTGGCTCATCAAGGACATACAAAACGCCTGTTAGTCCGCTACCAATTTGACTTGCAATTCTTATTCGCTGATTTTCACCACCACTTATTGTTCTACTATCTCGTCCTAGTGTTAAATATCCAAGTCCAACATCATATAAGAAATAAAGTCTCTCTTTAATCTCTTTTAAAATACTTTTTGCAATAAATTTTTGCTGCTCACTTAAATATGCAAAATTATCATCATTGCTAAATATTTTATATACATCTTCAATTGGCATATTTATTATTTCACCAATTCCATAATTTGCCACTTTTACGCTTAGAGATTCTACTCTCAATCTATTGCCATTGCAGGTATCACATATTTTTTCACTCATATAGTCATTAAGCCCATCTCTTTCATCTTTAAACATATCATATGCGATTTTTAATATACCTTCCCATATGCGAGTAATAGAGCTATTTTTCCATTTAATTTTAAATTCTTTTGTGCTTCCATATAGAATCTGTTTTTGTTGTTCTTTGCTTAGATTTTCAAAACATTCATTTATATCGATATCTGCGCTCTCTGCAAATCCTCTAAATAATTCGCTGTAATAGCCTTTATTAAATCCATAGATTATTTTTATACCACCTTTGCATAGTGGCAAGTGAGGATTTATTATTTTTTTTGTATCAATTCTATAATTTAGTCCAAGTCCATTACAGCTAGGGCAAGCACCTTTTGGTGAATTAAAAGAAAAGCTTAGCGGTTCTAATTCTTCAAAGCTTACTTTACAATCAAAACAAGCAAAATGCTCACTATAATGAAGAGGCTTTTTTTCGTCATTTTGTAGAATCTCGACCTCGCCATAAGATTCTTTTAGTGCTAATTCTGTTGCATGTGCAATTCTTGCTTTGTTTTCTTCATTTACTACAACTCTATCTACTACGATTTTTAATGTATGTTTTTTATTTTTTGATAATTCTATTTGTTCATCAAGGCGACTTAATACCCCATCAATTATTACTCTAAGATAGCCTTTTTGACGCAAACTATCTAATACATCACTAAAAGTTCCCTTTTTTTCTTTAAATATTGGAGCAAGGATTAAGATTTTTGTGCCTTCTTTTAATGATAATACTTGATTTATAATATCACTACTAGTCATATGAGATATTGGTTTATCGCATTTATGGCAGTGTTGCACACCAACTCTTGTATATAACAATCTAAGATAATCATATATCTCTGTTATCGTGCCAACGGTTGAGCGGGGATTTTTTGATGTTGTTTTTTGATCAATTGCAATAGCAGGCATAAGTCCTTCTATCTTTTCTACATTTGGTTTGCCAATTTGATCTAGGAATTGCCTTGCATAGCTAGATAAAGATTCTAAATATCTTCTTTGTCCTTCAGCATATAGTGTGTCAAATGCAAGAGTGCTTTTTCCGCTTCCACTAAGCCCTGTAAAAACTACTAATTTATTTTTTGGAATACTAAGATTAATATTATTTAAATTATTTTCTTTTGCTCCAATTATTTTAATATGTTCCAAAATATTCTCCATATTTTTATAAGAGGTAAAATAAATTAGGAATTGTATCTAACTTATGATATTTTTTATCATTACGGCAAGCACTATTAGATATAGTATTGTTACTGCATTTTTATGGAATCTATTTGATATTTTTTTATTGATTTTTGTTCCTATATATACGCCAATAAGAGAAAATATCCCAACAATAAGCCCTTCTTTATAATTAGCATAACCATTTATTGCAAGGCTTATAGTCCCAGATAATGATGAAAATATTACAAAAAATAGCGATACTGGCACTATTTGTTTTGTTGGAATATTTAGATAATACGCAATTGCTGGCACTATTATCAATCCTCCGCCAATTCCAAGAGATATAGCAAAGATTCCAGTAACAAAACCCACGATAAATAATACGAACTCTTTGGGGATATTATTTTTTTGGGATTTTATTTCACTTTTTTGCTTTAGATTTTTAAATAGCGAATAAATACAAATCAAAATAAATGCCACTTCAAGATATATAGGTTGCAATGCATCAACTACAAAGCCACTAAATGCAGCCCCAAGCAATCCCCCAGCTGCCACAAATTTCGCTATTTCAAAATTTAGCATTTTTGCTTTTATGTTTAGATATGTTCCATATACTGATGAAAAAATCATTTGCATTGCAGAGATTCCAATAGCATTTTTTATATCAAATCCAAAAAATATCATTGCAGGAACGATCAATGTCCCTCCGCCAATACCAAAGATTCCAGCTAGAATCCCAGCTGCAATGCCATAAATAGCAAGTATTGCAATATCCATCTAAAGCCTTAAAATATCAAAATTTAGATTCTAATTTTATCTTAAAAAGTATTTTGTAACTTAAAATATTTATTATAAATTTTAAAATTACATATTGTATTTTAAAAAATATATGTTATAATTCCATCAATTTTTTTTACAAAGGATACAAAATGGCAAATTTAACACATAATAATTTTACACAAGAAACACTAGCACTTCATGCTGGTTATACATATGATACACAACGCACTTTAAGTGTGCCGGTATATCAAAACACCGCTTATAGCTTTGAGAATTTAGAGCAGGCAGCGGCTAGATTTGGTTTGCAAGAGCTTGGCAACATTTATACTCGTCTTACAAATCCTACTTATAAGATTCTAGGTGACCGCCTTGCAGCTGTAGAAGGAGGGGCGTTTGGTGTGGCTACTGCTAGCGGTAGCTCAGCGATTTTTTATGCACTTGCAAATCTAGCACAAAATGGCGATAACATAGTGTATTCTAATAAAATCTATGGTGGTTCGCAGACTTTAATCGCACATACATTTAAACGTTTTGGCGTAACTTCGCGTGTGTTTGATATTGATGATATTGATGGCACGCTTGAAAAGGTGATTGATAGTAATACAAAGGCAATTTTCTTTGAAAGTCTTAGTAATCCACAAATTGCAATTGCTGATGTTGAAAAAATCGTAAAAATTGCTAAAAATCATGGAATCGTAACAATCTGTGATAATACTGTGGCTACAGCATTTTTACATAAACCATTTGATTATGGTGTGGATGTTAGTGTTTATAGTCTTAGTAAATATGTAAATGGACAAGGAAGCGCACTTGGAGGAGCTATTATCGAGCGAAATGGCTTAAATGAATTGCTTGTAGATAATCCTCGCTATCCTGCATTTAATACACCAGATGAAAGCTATCATGGGCTTGTGTATGCAAGTCTTGCAGGTGTGCTACCTATCTTTGGCATTCGCCTTATTACTGAGTGGCTTAGAAATATAGGGGCTACTATATCTCCGCAAAATGCATGGATAATTATTCAAGGTTTAGAAACATTAGAGCTCCGCATTAAGCGGCATTCGGCAAATGCACTAGAAGTGGCAAAATTCCTAGAATCTCACCCAAAAGTAAAAAAAGTATTTTATCCTGGGCTTCCTAATAATCAATACCACTTACTGCTTAAAAAATACTTTAAAGATTCTGCAAGTAGTGGGCTTATAGCATTTGAGGTAGGAAGTCATGAGGAAGCAAAAAAGCTATGCAATAACTTAGAGATTTTTTCAATTGTTGCAAATATAGGAGATTCTAAATCACTTGTGATTCATCCAGCTTCTACCACTCATTCACAACTTAGCAAAGCAGAGTTAGAAAGTGCTGGAATCACGCCTAGCACGGTGCGTTTAAGTATAGGACTAGAAAATCCTAGCGATTTAATTGCAGATTTGAAAAGGGCATTGGAGAAATAATTTTATATTCCATATTTGTGGAATCTCATTTTTTAGATTCCACATTTAGTATTTAAAAATAAAATTATTATTTTTTTTGGATTTTTAAATAAAGGAAATTTATGCCATTAGTCATTCCAGAGGATATTCCGGCATTTTCTCTACTTAAGCAAAGTGCGTTTATAATGGGTAGTCATAAAGCAAAGCATCAAGATATTCGTCCCTTAGAAGTATTAATTTGCAATCTAATGCCAACAAAGATTGAAACAGAAAATCAAATTTTATCATTACTTGCAAATTCACCATTGCAGGTAAATATCACGCTTTTATCAACAGAAAGCTATGTGGGACAAAATACCCCATACTCGCACCTAGAGCGATTTTATGTAAATTTTAGCGAGATTGGTAATCGTAAATTTGATGGTGCTATAATCACTGGTGCGCCCATAGAACATTTGGATTTTTACGAGGTAAAATATTGGGGTGAATTGTGTAAGATTATGGATTTTTTAAAAACACATTGCACAAGCTCACTATATATATGCTGGGGTGCGATGGCAGGACTAAACTATTTCCATAAAATTAAGAAAATCCCTCTTAAATCTAAACTTTTTGGGGTCTTTAAACACACAATTATAGAGCAAGATTTGATACTAAATGGCTTAGATGATATCGTGCAGATTCCTCATTCACGACACTCTCACATTGATGAGGCGCAAGTAAGGGGCAATCCAACACTTAAGGTGCTTTTAAATGGGGATATAAGCGGAATCTCAGTGCTTCGAGATGAAAAGGATTATTTTATCTTAGGACACCCAGAATATGCAAGAGAAACGTTAGATATTGAGTATAAACGTGATTTAAAAAAGGGACTTCCTATTTTAAAACCGCAAAATTACTATAATGATGTTTGTGTGCCAAATTTCTCATGGCGAAGTAATGCTAGTGTGATTTTTGCAAATTGGCTAAATTTTAAGGTTTATCAAGATACACCATTTATTTTGCACTAAGAAAATATTTTGGATTCTAGTTTTATCTTTAAAAAATATCTTGTAATTTAAAATATTTGATATAGTATAATCATTGATAGAATCTATGTTTAAAGAGATATAAATTTGAGAGTTGAGATATTTAGTAAGTTTGTGCAAATTAGCATTGAAAAGCAAAATGAAGCTTTGCCTAAAATATTGAAATATGCCACTAAATATTTTCAAAACCAATATCACTTATCAAGCTCAATCTTGATTTTAGATGATGGTGAGAGATTTAAAAAAGATTATTTGATTAATTGGACTTATCATTTAGCTATGCAAGAGCATTTAATAGATGATAGCAATATGACATTAGAATCTATACTTAAAGTCAGCTATTTGCCAATTAGAATAAAGATTCTAGCACCAAATTCATTACTTGAATGTGTGAATATATCATTTAGAATGCTTGGAGTAAATAGGGCAGTTTTGATTTTGGATAGACCAAATCATGTTGCTAAAAGATATGTAAGTGCTTTGCTTTCGCAAATTGTTATAAGTAGCGATTTGACACATATTTATTTAGATTCTAGTAAATCAGATTTTTGGTATTTTTTAATGCAAATTATTGGCAATAAGATCATTCACAATGTTAGACTTGAATTTGATTATGATAGTTTTAAGATGAATGGATTTGGAAGCAAAGGCTTTAAATCTTCATATCTTACACAAAGTGAAATAAGGCTTAAAAATGCCTATATTACGCTTGATTGTAAAACTACAGATAGTTTTTTTGACATAAAATCAAAATATCTTGAGCTTATAAAAGAATATCACCCAGATAAAGTTTATGGAAAAGAAGAGAGTATTGTGCAATTTTACAATCTAAAATTTATCGAGATTAAAGAGGCATTTGATATTATTAAGCTTAGTTTTGAAAATACATAATAATGTAGTATAATGCTCCAATTTCGATTTTAAGGGAAAATATATGAGCGCAATTGAAGCAATGAAAGATGCAATGCAAGGTAATAGTAAAAAAACAATCTTTGCTTTTGGGGTTGTTATCATTGTAATAGCTATTTTAGTCGCTGTTACTTACTTTTTTTATTATACGGATTCTAATAATTATGATAACAATATTGATGCTGTGATTCCAGAAGTAGTGCAAGAATCTCAACAAGAAACTCAAAATAATACTCAAGCAAACCAAGTAGAATCTACAGCCCCTATCGCAGAGACAAATCAGATAAATAATGAAAATGCTGCAAATAATCAAGCAAATAGCTCTAATGAACCTAGTTTGAAAACAATAGCTCAAAATATTGAAACTCCGCCAGCTATTAGTCAGTTAAAATATGCAATTAAGCCTCTTGATAAAAATATAGCATCTTGCAATACGATGAAAAATGGAAAATGGGATATGCCTAGTGCTTGCAAAGATGATGTATTAAATGCTATCAAAGTATTGATTAATACAAATAGTGAGATTATTGCTCTTGAAGTAAGTGGTATAGTTGATAATAGTCCATATTCAGGACCAAGTGCGGAATTGAAACAAGAAGGTTTAGCATCATTTAGAGCAAGAGAAGCAATAGGTGTTATTACTAGAGGATTCTCCAATGTCGCTGTATTTGAAGGTTTAAGTATTCAAGCACCAAATAAAAGAGGTTTTGAAGTAAAGGCATATTATTTGCAAAATTAATATGCTTAAACCTTGATACGCTATGATTAAAGTAAGCAATATTGGAATCTGCCTTCGCCCTTCCACTCCACAATTAAGTAGTTTATATTTTTCTTTAAAAGAAATTGCACGGAAAAATAATATAGAAATCCGCATTGATAGCATTAGTGCGCAAATGATTAATGTAGTTGGAGTTGATTTTAGTGATTTGTGTAAATGGTGTGATATATTAATTACACTTGGCGGTGATGGAACTTTGATTTCTACTATTAGAAAAGCATTTTTGTATGATAAGCCTATACTTGGGATTAACACAGGGAGACTTGGTTTTTTAACTGCAATTGGTATAAATGAGATAGAAGATTTTATATTAAAATTAAAAAATGGCGATTACATCATAAAATCACAGATTCTGCTTGAAGGTGAATTAAATGATAAAAAACTTTATTGTGCAAATGAATTTTTAATATCAAAAAGAGACATATCAGGCATGATAAAGATTGTTGCAAAAATCAATGGAAAGCATTTTAATACCTATTTTAGCGATGGACTTATTATTGGCACACCTGCTGGTTCAACTGCACATAATGTATCTGCTGGTGGCGCAATAATCTATCCATATAATAAAAATATTTTATTAACACCAATTTGTGCTCATTCTTTGACGCAACGACCACTTGTTTTAAATGATGAATTTATCCTAGATTTTGAATTACAAGATTCAAAGGGAAATATTGTTATTGATGGACAAGAGATATTGCCATTTTGTCAAAATGATAGATTTAGAGTTTTTGTATCTTCATATAGTGCTAGTTTGATTTATGATAGCAATAGGGATTATTTTGGAATCTTAAGAGATAAATTTAATTGGGGTGTATGATTTGAGATTAAATCGTATTTTAATTAAAGATTCTCCATCTTTTAAAGAAGCTATATTGTATCCACATAAAGGTTTTAATGTCATTAGTGGTGCAAGTGGCAGTGGAAAATCTGTGCTTATGGAATCTATCCTTGCTTTGTTTGGTTTTAAAGATAGCAATGCGGCATTAATTGAGTGTGAAATAAGTGGTATATCTTTGGAAGATTATGGAATCTTAAGTGATGAATACATAACTATTAGCATAATAAAAAAAGATAAAACAAAATATTTTATAAACAATCAATCATCTTCTAAAAAAAGAATAAAAGAGATTTTTAGCTCGTATTTGCACTATATTCATTCAAGTTCTACAGCAGTATTAGATGATATGTTGCATTTATTTGATTTGCTCATAATAAAAAAAGATTCTAGTTTTGCAAACTTGCTTTCATCTTATAAAGATTCTTATCGTGATTTTGTGAGATTTAAAAATGAATTAAGCAAATTGATAGATGATGAAAAAAGAGTAAATGAGCTAAAAGAATTAATATCTTTTGAAATCAATCAAATCCAGTCAATAAACCCAAAAATAGGCGAGTATGAGAATCTAATAGAACTAAAAAAGGATTTATCAAAAAAAGAAAAAATGCTAGAAAAAATTTCTTTAGCAAAAAGCACGATTGATGGATTTGCCAACCTTATATCTTTGCTTGAAAACATACCAAATACATCGCATTGCAGCGAAGCATTAAGAGAAATTGATATGATTATAAGAGATGAGGAAGATAGATTGCTGCTTCTTGAAGTAGATGATATTGAGGGCATTTTAAATAGAATAGAAGTTTTAAGTAAGCTTATATATAAATATGGTGGAATAAGTGAGAGTTTGGATTATTTAGAAAAAAAGAAGCAAGAATTAGAATATTATGAAAATATTAGTTTTAATAAGCAGAAGTTGGAATCTAAGCTAGAAAAATTATCTATTTTATTAAATGAGCAGGCAAAAGAGATTTCAAATATCCGCTTAAAACATTTGGATTTTTTTAAAGAAAGAGTGAATTATTATTGTGAATGCTTAATGCTAAATAAAGCAAATATATCTTTATCTATAAAAGATTTAAGTAGCGATGGGATAGATTTTTTGGAATTAAAGCTAGGAGATTCTGCTATTTCTACTCTTAGTTCTGGGGAATTTAATAGATTAAAATTAGTATTGCAATGTGTTGGTGTTGAATATAGCAATAAAAGCGGAGTTATTATTCTTGATGAAATTGATGCAAATCTAAGTGGTGGTGAGAGTGATGGTGTAGCTAAAGTGCTTTCTATTTTATCGAGTTCATATCAAATATTTTCAATTAGCCATCAAGCACATATGCCAAGCTTTGCAAATTATCATTATTTAGTCAAAAAAGGTGATGAAAAAAGTAGTATCAATTTGCTTGATAAAGAAGGCAGAATCCAAGAAATAGCAAGAATGATAAGTGGCAAAACAATCACAAATGAAGCGATATTATTTGCAAAAGAAAAATTACAACACATAAAATGAATCTGTATATTTTAAAACAAGTTGCACATTTGTTTAAATCTTATAAAAAAGTAAATTATATTGGTAGAATTGATGATAATCTAATAAAATTATGCCTTGATAATAAGACTTTTTTTGTAAATTTAGAAAAATCAAAAAGCTCTATTTTTTGTTTTGATGATGGATTTGTAGGAAGCAAAAATTATAAAGCGCCATTTGATTTTGCATTGCAAAAATATTGCCTTAAGGCAAATATTGTTGATTGTGATATTGATGGAAATAATAGAATCTTGCTTTTAAAATTGCATAAAAAGCTTGATTATAAAGAGATTTTTTGTATTTTACAATTAGAATTTACAGGAAAATATACAAATGCAATTATTCTAGATTTTAATAATATTATTTTAGAATCTTTACGAAAAATTTCTTGCAACACTAGGATAATAAAAAATGGCATAAAGCTCTCTGCGCTCCCACAGCAAGAAAATTTTACTATAAAAGAAATTGATTTTGGAGGAGATGTTTTAAAATATCTTTATTCTTCATACAAAAAGATTCTAGATGAGAACTTGCAATCTTATAAAATTAGTACCATCTCATCTTTGCAAAATAAAAGAGATAAATTAATAAATTTATTAGACAATCTACCAAGTAAAGATGAATTAATAGAAAAGTCAAAATATTATTCAAATATCGGCTATATTATGCAAAATAATATGAATCTTGATTTTAATAAAAAGCCTGTTTTAATTCGTGATTACAATGGTGATGAGATTGTATTAAATCTTGATGATTTTACTTCAAAAAATGCTTCATTACTTATTAATGAATGTTTTGCAAAGTCAAAAAAACTAAATCTAAAATCAAAAAATATTGCCTTGCAAGAGGAGAATTTAAAAGAAAATATAGAGTTTTTAGATTCTAAGATTGAGTTTATTAGAAATGCAAAAAATATCAGTGATATTAAAATCATTAATCCAAAAAATATACAAAATAATCATAATGTTACAAAATTACAATATGAAAGTTTTTTTGTAGAAGGCATCAAAATTTCAATTGGAAAAAATAAAAACCAAAATATCGCATTGCTAAAAGATGCAAAAGCAAATGATATATGGATGCATATAAGAAATATTCCATCATCGCATTTAATAATTCATTGTTCTAAAAATAACATAAGAGAGGAAATTATAAATAAAGCTTGTGAGATTCTAGTTTCATTTTGTCCTATTAAAATCGGCACTTTTGATGTCGATTATACTAGAAGGAGATTTGTAAAAATCAAGGAAGGTGCAAATGTATTGTATTCAAACTACTCTACAATAACTATAAAAAAATAAAAAAAGGATTTATTATGGCTATATCTCAAGTTGGCAATATCGCACATATAAATCAAAATACACAATTAGGCGCACAATTTCAGGCAAATATCCAAAGCCAAATAAATTTACAAGCCGCAATTAATATCGAAGAATTTATACAACAAAGCGATGAAAATAAAGAAGTGCGTAAAACTGAAGGAGTAGAAAAAGTTGATAAAGATTCATCAAATTCAAATAAAAATGCACAAAATTATCAACAAGAAGAAGAAAATCAACAAGAACACAAAACAAGAAAAAATATTTATTCAGATTCTAAACTACTTGACATAGAAGTATAGAATCTTGTATTTATGCTAAAATCTTTAAGAAAAAAAAGGAGTGATTATGTTGCCATTTAGCGATGATGAATTAAATGAACCAGTAGAAGTGGTATTAGATAAGCTTAGACCTTCTATTATGCTTGATGGTGGAAATGTCACATTAATAAAAATTGAAAATGGCAAGGTTTATGTGAGATTAGAGGGTGCTTGCAAAGGCTGCCCAAGTAGTAATTTGACTCTTAAACATGGAGTAGAGAGGCAGCTTAGATTAGATATACACCCAGATTTAGAAGTAATTAGTATTAATTAGGAAAATATTTGAAACCACGATTTGTATTACAAAAGGCAAAGAAAGCATTTTTATCAAAAAAATATGATATTGCTATGAAATTATTTAATGAAATTGTTATTATAAATCCAGATAATAAAGAAGCAAAACTTGGGATTTTATTGTGTGATATGGCAAATGACAATGAAGAACAAGCACAAAAAATATTTGATTATTATCAGCTTACAAAAATCCAAAAAGTTGCTAATGCAGAAGATGGAATCTTAAATTTGATAAATATTTTGGATAAAAATACAAATTATTTTGTTTCACTTTTAAATAAATATGAAGAAGCACAGATTAATGATATTGATGGGATTTTATACTCGGATTTTAAAAAATTATTAGACGATAAAAATGATTTTAAGAAAATTTTTGAATACGCTATGTTTAGCACAAAGATTATTTTTACAAAGAAAAGTGATTTTTATGAATTTTTAAATCTACTAATTGATAATGGTCTTAGTAATATTTCTATGCAATATATCGAGAATCTAAGCAGTGACATAACAAGTGATAATGAAATGCAAAAAATCATAAAAAAGGCTCTAAAAGCAAATGAGAATTGAGATTGATAATATTATTTTTAGCGATGATAGCAGGGAAGTTTTAGAGAATCCAAATTCATTTATATTCGTTGCAACAAAGCTAAATGAGAGATTTGTAGATGAGGTAGAAAAAAGCGGTGTAAAAATCATTACTCCACTTGAATTAAAATCATATTTTAAAAAAATGCCAAAAATTATAGGTATTACAGGCACAAATGGCAAAACTACTACTGCGTGTTGTATTTATTCAATCCTGCTTTCACTTGGATTTAAGAGTGCATTGCTTGGCACTAGAGGCTTTTTTATAAATGATAAACAAATCCTGCCAAAAGGGCTTACAACACCAACTTTGCTAGAACTATATAATGATATTAAAATCGCACTAGATTATGATTGTGATTATTTTGTAATGGAGGTAAGCTCTCATGCAATAGCACAAAATAGAATCGAGGGTTTAGATTTTGCTCTAAAGATTCTTACAAATATCACTGCTGACCACCTAGATTTTCATAAAAATATAGAAGAATATGAAAGAGTAAAAAATTCATTTTTTAGCGATGAAAGCGTAAAACTTATCAATAAAGATTCTACAAATGCAAGATTTAATGTCATTAATACTTGGACTTATGGTATTGAAAATAGTGCAAATCTCACCCCTAGTGCATATAGCCTAAAAGATTCTATAAGCGGACATATTATCTGGAATGATTTTAAAAATAAAATAAGAGAGGAGGGTATATTTTCTTCTACTTTGGTTGGCAAATACAATCTTTATAATATTTTAGCCTCTATTGCTGCAGTAAAAATACTAAATCCAAATATAGAGATTCAATCTATAGCAGCTGCATTAGATGATTTTGGTGGTGTAGAAGGCAGGATGCAAGTTGTTTGGAGTAATCCGCTTGTGATTGTAGATTTTGCACATACTGCAGATAGTATGAAAAATATATTTGAAGCATTTCTTGGACAAAAGACAAAAGTCCTTTTTGGAGCAGGTGGAGATAGAGATAAGACAAAGCGTCCAAAAATGGGTGAGATAGCTAATATTTTTACAAATAAAATTTATCT
Organism: Helicobacter sp. MIT 99-5507; assembly: GCF_003364295.1. Lineage (NCBI taxonomy): Bacteria > Pseudomonadati > Campylobacterota > Epsilonproteobacteria > Campylobacterales > Helicobacteraceae > Helicobacter > Helicobacter sp. MIT 99-5507. The sequence goes on along the minus strand of NZ_NXLO01000003.1, from coordinate 116,554 downwards.
AACAAGTGATAATCCGCGAAGTGAGAAAAAAGAACAAATCATAGATGATATTTTAGTTGGTATAAAAAATAAAGATAAAGTTGTAGTAGAAGCAGATAGAGCAAAAGCAATTGCTCTAGCACTAAGTGAGTTAAAAAATGATGAAATCTTGCTTATACTTGGCAAAGGCGATGAAACCTATCAAATCATAGGAGAAGAGAAGATTCCATTTAGTGATAAAATCGAAGTAGAAAATTTTTATAAAAGTTAATATTTTAATCATTTTACAAAACTTGATAGTATGTAGAATCTGCATTTATATAGGCGAGATAACGCTATAAAATTTAAGCTATACAAACTATTATGCAAGCTATAATTTTAGATTTAGAATCTACCTTAAATGCAATCTAATAAAATATTTAAAGGAGCCGGTATGTGTGGAATCTTAGGCACTATTCCAAATACAAATCCCAATCATTTCAATCAAGCACTTGATACACTAACTCACAGAGGACCTGATGATTTTGGTGTATATCATGATAAATATATCTCTTTGGGGCATAGAAGACTTTCTATCATTGATTTAAGCAATAATGCCAAGCAACCAATGGCTTATAAATCTCACTCTGGGGGGGGGGAATATCATATTGTATTTAATGGAGAGATTTATAATTTCTTAGAATTACGTCAAGAGCTAGTTGCTAAGGGTTATATATTTTATACAGATTCTGATACTGAAGTAATTCTTGCTAGCTTTGATGCATGGGGTGAGCAATGCCTTAATCGTTTTAATGGTATGTGGGCGTTGGCAATTTGGGATTGTAAGAAAAGACGACTTTTTCTTTCTCGCGATAGATTTGGCAAAAAGCCGCTTTTTTATGCTTTCATTAAAGATAAAAATAATCAAGATTTATTTGTATTTGCTTCTGAAATGAAAGCAATTTATCCATATCTTAGTGAAGTAAGCCCTGCTAGTGATTTTACTACAATGACAAAAATGCAGAATATATTTGATTATGAAGGAAGTGAGAAAACTCTAATCAAAGGCATTAAACGTTTCCCTCATTCACATTTTGCCTATTATGAGCCATATACTAATTCACATAATTCTTGCAATACACAAAAAACTCTAAAAATAGAGCGATATTACTCAATTTTAGACAATCTTATCACCCCACTTCCAGACTATACAAAAGCAGTGGAGAGATTTAGAGAGTTGTTTTTAGATTCTGTAAGGCTTAGAATGCGATCTGATGTATCTATCGGCACAGCTTTAAGCGGAGGACTGGATTCTAGCTCTACGATGTGTGCGATGGCATATCTTGATAGACAAAAAGATATAAAATCTAAAACACGAGAATCTAAAGACTGGCATCATGCTTTTGTGGCTTGCTTCAAAGATACGCCGCTTGATGAGAGTCAATATGCAGCTAAAGTTGTAGATTTTCTAGGCATAAAAGCAACTTTTTTAGAGATAAATCCGCTTAAGTTTTGGGATAAGTTAGAGCATTATTTTTATATGTTTGAGGATTTGTATATCACAAGTCCAATCCCTATGATAGCCATTTATCAGGCTTTAAAGCAAAATAATGTGAGTGTTACTCTTGATGGACATGGTGCAGATGAGCTTTTTAGTGGATATGGGCATTTAATCGAGGCTCTTTGGGATGCTAAATTTAAACCTACAAAGGCTCTTGATATTTTACATACACTCAATCAAACTCGCGCTCAACCAAGCCCAAATAAAGCACTTTATAAAGAAGGAGCAAGATTCCTCTTAAAAACATTTATCAAAAAAACCACTGGCTATAAACTAAAACTTCCAAAAACAAGAACTCATCGCAATTTTGATAAACTTGATTATTTTAGCTCACATTTATATGAGATTTTTTATCAAACGATTTTGCCAACACTTTTGCGAAACTATGATAGATATTCAATGATTAATAGCGTAGAAATTCGTATGCCATTTATGGATCATAGACTCGTGGAATTTGTTTTTAGTTTGCCATTTGATTATAAAATCCGCGGGGGATACACAAAACGTCTTATTCGTGATAGCGTTGATTGTTTTATGCCAAAGGAGATAACTTGGAGAAAAAGCAAAATCGGCTTTAATTCACCTTTTACGCAGTGGTTAGAACGTGACAAAGCACACAATGGGCTTAAAGAATGGGGACTTGATTTGGTGCATTCAAAGGATTTTTATGAATGCCCACTAATAGAAAATCCAGCAAAAATCGCCCACAATATGGAAAAAATCTGCAATAATCAAAATAGTAACTATAATGTGGGTGAAGAAATATGGTGTGAGATTAATCCATATCTATGGCAAAAATCACTACAAAATGCAGTAAAATTTGTTTAAAATGAAATTTTAAGTAGCACTAATATCAATCTTTATTTTTTTTAAAAAGTAGATGGGCACTAAAATAGAAAATTACTATAAAAAATTACTTGAGCATAAAATATGGTGGAGTGTAGGGGATTCGAACCCCTGACCTCAACGCTGCCAGCGTTGCGTTCTCCCAACTGAACTAACGCCCCAAAAATTTAGAATCTCTACAAGATTTTAAAATCTTACATAGTGCGATTCTATCATAAAATAAAAATCTCAATCCTGCTTTTTAGTAGAGTTTATAAAAGAATTTTGTGTTTTTAGAATAATAGAATCTAGTTAGATTCTATTATTCTAGCTTATGAAAATGTATTAAGTGGGAAGTCTAATTGCAATATGACACTTGGAAAAGATGAGTGCTATATGAAGGATTATTATAAAAAAGATAGAAACTACAAAAGCCTAAATAATCATGCCAGTGCAAAAAAAGAAAATACCAGAATCTAAAAAGTAGTTTTGTTAGATTCTGCTATATAGCTTAGTATCTATGCGATTTTAGCAATAAATTTACTTTGTTTTTTTATTTTTCAATTGTGCTTTAAGCTTCATCATACTTTCTACAAAAAATACTACAAATAAGCTCATTATGACCGAACATAAAATCATAAATATATATAATTTTTTTGGATTAAGTAGAGTGTGTTCTTGTATGATTTGAGTTGATCTTACATTGTAGGCATTTTGTGCCAATCTGTCTTTTCTTAGATCTATATAATGTTTATTAAAATTAGGTTGAATATACGAAACTTGTGATGATATAAACTCCATTGCTAAAACATCTTTGGCTCTTTTATTTACTTGTGTTGATAGCGTTGAAATATATTGTTTTGTTTCAGTGACTATTGGATCATCTTCAAGTAATTTGATTATATTTTGTTTTGAATCTTTGCTTAATTCTTTATTAGTATAAATAGCATAAATATCAAAACCAGCTGTTTTTACAACAACCTTAAAATCATAAATCATGCCATTATCTTTTATAGCACGCAATACATTATCGATGATACTTGATGGTATCTCTAATATTTCATTATATTTTTTAATTTTAAGCAATGAAGCGAAATATTGTTTGTTTATTGTAAATGTAGCATTATGCTGATTTTGCATTTTGTGAATATTTGCAATTTGATTATTGGCAAATAAATATCCTATAGCAAGAAATATGATAAGCAAAAAAATAAATAATTTTAGATGTTTTTTAAGTGTCAGTATAATATCAAGCGTATCATAATTTTTCATATTAAAACTCCTTGAAATAAATAGTAAAATGGATATATGCTGTATTCTGGATAAGAATAAAAGTATGATAATGGCTCTCCTTGGAAGCTTGTTTCCACATACATAATCAAAAGATACATCAATCTAAGAAAATATGGAATTAGTAAAATCAAAGCCAGCATTAAAAATTTTCTAGATGCTAAAAATAGCAAGAATCCAAAGAGTAAATCAAAAGCAACCATAAAAAATCTTGTTGGTATAATCTGCATAAAATATATAATAAAGCATATTAAAATGGGGATTTTGTAATGTTTGATTAATTTATCATTAGGATTTAAGATAAAAAAACTAAATAATATATACAAATATAGCAATATTTTCATAACGCTATGAGCAAACATATCAAAGGAATATATCGGCTTGATGTAATATGTTGAATATTCAAAAAATTGTTGTGGTAAAAATGCGTATAATGATTTTCCACTCTCTATAATAGATGTATTTATTAGATATGAATTATTTAGAAACAATAATAAAAAGATTCCAAATAAACATAAACTTAATTTTGGAAATTTAAATATTATATAAAACCCAATAAATACCAATAAAGAACTCATATGAAAGAGGCAAGATATCACTAAAAATAATAATTTTAAACGCACATCTTTATTTGATATCGCATACAATAAAAACACACAGCTAAATCCCTGTCTTGTAAGACCTATGATAGCCATCAAAAAACTGAAAAATAAACTAAATGCAATCAATGCTGCTCTTTGGCTATTTTTAATATATTTTATTACATATATTTCAAGCCAAATATAAAATAAAATCACCATCACAAAAGTAGTAATTTGCAATAAATTTTGTGGAAATAATTTTGGAAAAATAAGGCTAATTATTTTGTAAAAAATAGGCAAACCTATTTCATAGCCATTTCTATTGACAAACATCGCACCATGAATGTCATCATATATATCAAGATAATTTTGATAATATCGCGAAAAGTCATCATCATAGTTGAATGTTTGACTAAAAAAGATTCTGCTTCCATATATCATTGAGATATTAAACACCATATTTACAGAAAGCAAGATTCTGTATTCTTTTGTTATGTATGACGATAATCCAATCATAATAAATACAGATAAGGCATAAGCATAAAATGGTGAAAATGGTGTAATAAGAAGTGGGATAAAATAAATAAAACTAAGATATGAATGAGTATTGTTATACCTTAAGGCATAACTTCTATCTACCCCCCCCCATCATGCTTAAATTGTAGATTTTCATGCTTTATTCCTTTTTACTTTATAAATTATATAGATTCCGACTATGAAAACTACACTAAATAATGTAAAAATCACAGCCTGTGTTACATATGATTTGATTTGCATTTCTTCTTTTGTGAGATTGCTAGATGTAAATGTTGCAACAATCTCATTTATACCCATTCCACCGCTAAATATCGCACCGACATAATATCCTATGATAGTTAGGATTATTACCCAGATTCCTGCCCCAAAGCTTGTATAAAAACAAAATTTTGTTAAATTCATTTTTGCAAGTCCTGCAGGTAGTGATATATACTGCCTTACAGCAGGGATTAATCTACCAACAAATGTGCTAATTTCACCATGATTTTTGAAAAAAACTTCCATTTTTTCCATTGAACTCTCAGTAAAAAAGAAATATTTACCAAATTTTAATACAAAAGCCCTACCAAATTTTAATGCTAATATGTAGTTAAACAATGCGCCAGCAAGTGAGCCTAAGATTCCCATAAAAATTGCAATATATATATTCATCTCACCTTTATATGCCAAATATCCTGCTGGTATCATAACAACCTCTGATGGAAATGGAAAAAAACTAGATTCTAAAAACATCATAAAAAAGATTCCAATATATCCAAGATCGCCGACTATATTAACTATAAAATTTATAATATCTGCCATTTATCCCTCATTTTTAAATTTTTTATATACACTAATACAAGATATTAAAATGCTATAATTTCGTTTTTATGAAACAAATCCATAAAAGGCTTGCATTTGAGTAGAAAAAAAGGATTATATCAAAAAGATAAACCAAAAGGACTTCCATTATGGCTTGGAACATTTGGTGACCTCATGAGTTTGCTTTTGACTTTTTTTATCTTGCTTTTATCAATGGCTACATTTGATCATCAAAAGGTTGAAGCAGCGATTGGCTCTTTGCAAGGTGCTTTGTCAATATTAGAAAATGGAGTTGAGACAGAAATAACACCACCAAATAAAGTGCAAGCTACGCCTATCCCTAGAGATAATCCAACGCAAGAAGCTATAAATGCTTTTGCAGGACTTATTTCTGAATACCAAGAAATGACAAAAATAGCGGATGGTCCAGGGATAAATCTAGAAGAATCACAAGATGGATTTATTATTAGAATCCCTGATGATTTATTGTTTGATACAGGTAGTGCAGTATTAAAAAATGATAAAGGAAAATTATTTTTACAAAGATTATCAATGGAGCTGGATTCTTATAAAGATACTTTGCAATTAAGGATTATAGGAAATACTGATAATACCCAATATAGGCAAGGCAGCAAGATTGATAATTGGGATTTGTCAAATAGCAGGGCTTTGAGCGTTGCAGAATCTTTGCTTTCATTTGGTGTGCCATCAAGTATTATGCAAGTTGGTGGAGATGGAGAGTTTAATCCTATAGCTTCAAATGATACTGATTTTGGTAGGGCACAAAATAGAAGGGTTGATATACATTTTAGTTTTGTTGGAGATAGCGCAAACAATAAGCAAAATGCAAAAGATATTATAAATAAAATGCAAAATTAAGAAAGGCTTGTAATTGAGAGAATTATTTGAAGGCGCATTAAAATTTAGAGAAGAAGATTATCTAAATCATAAAAAATTATATGAGAATCTAAAGAAAAAACAAGATCCTCACACGCTTTTTATATCATGTGTAGATTCTAGGGTTGTGCCAAATTTGATAACAAATACTCTCCCAGGAGATTTATTTGTAATACGAAATATAGGCAATATCGTGCCACCATATAAAGAGGGCAAGGATAATATGAGAAGTGGATATTTAGCTACTACTTCTGCTATTGAATATGCATTAAGTATTTTAAATATTGAAAATATCATTGTATGTGGGCATAGTAATTGTGGAGCTTGCCACTACATATACGAAGATAAAAAAAAATTAGCAGCCACTCCATATGTAAGCAAATGGCTTGAATTATTAAATCCTGTAAAAGAAAAAGTCGATAGACTAAAACCAGATTCAAAAGCAAAACGAATATGGCTAACAGAGCAGATAAATATCGAATATCAATTAGAAAATCTCATGACTTATCCATTTGTTGAAGAAAAGTTTGATTCTGGATTGCTTAGAATCTATGGTTGGTATTACATCATAGAAACAGGTGAGATTCTAAATTATAATATGATCAAAAGAGAGTTTAAAGCAATTAGTTCAAATTCAGGTTATATCAAAGGCGGATTATGAAAAAAATAATACTAATGGCAGGACCATGTGCAATTGAAGGTTATGATAAGCTTAAAATTATTGCAGATGATTTAAATGCACTATCAAAAAATCCAAATATAGATTTTTATTTTAAAGCAAGCTTTGATAAAGCAAATAGAACTAGCTTAGAAAATTATCGTGGTGTAGGCATAAAAGAGGGATTAAAGATTCTAGGTGAAATAAAAAAAGAATATGGATACAAAATCATTACAGATGTCCATGAATGCGCTCAAGTAGAAAGTGTCGCACAAGTCGCAGATGTTATTCAGATTCCTGCTTTACTTTGTAGACAAACAGATTTGATAGTAGAAGCAGCAAAGAGTGATAAAATCATAAATATCAAAAAAGGACAATTTTTAAATCCGCTTGATATGCAATATGCATTGCTTAAAGCTATAAAAACTAGAGGCAAGGAAGGTATAAATTACGAGAGTGCTAATTATGATGTATCAAGTAAATTAAAAATATGGGCTACAGAGCGAGGAAGTAGCTTTGGTTATGGGAATCTTGTAGTTGATATGCGAAGTTTGGTTATTATGAGAAAATTTGCACCTGTTATTTTTGATGCTACACATAGCGTGCAAATGCCAGGTCTTGGTAACGGAAAAAGCTCTGGAGATAGCTCTTTTGTATTTCCATTAGCACGAGCTGCTGCTGCTGTTGGTGTAGATGGATTTTTCTTAGAAACTCATAATGATCCAAAAAATGCTCTAAGCGATGGTGCAAATATGGTAAATTCAAAAGATGTAGAATCTATGGTAAATAAATTGATTGAGATTTTAAATATTTCTAATGGAGAATAAATATGAATAAAATAGAAGGTGATTTAAGGCTTGATGGTAGCGAGAGAGTTGCAATTATTGTATCAAGGTTTAACCATTTAATAACAGATAGACTCGTTGAAGGTGCTAGAGATAGTTTTTTGCGACATGGTGGAATTGATGAGAATCTAGATTTAGTGTTAGTCCCTGGGGCTTATGAGATTCCATTTGCATTAAATAAAATATTAGATGATGATGCTTATAATGGTGTATGCTGTCTTGGTGCTGTCATTCGTGGTGCTACGCCACATTTTGATTATGTAAGTGCAGAGGCTACAAAAGGAATAGCTACTTCTACATTAAAATATAATGCTTGCGTTAGTTTTGGATTATTAACTACTGATACAATAGAACAGGCAATAGAGAGAGCAGGGACAAAAGCAGGCAATAAAGGCTTTGAAGCGATGAATTCATTAATTGAGATGATGAGCTTGTATAAGAAAATATAATGGCTACAAGAACGCATGCAAGAGAAGCTGTCGTAACACTTTTATATGCCTATGAGATTGGCAATAAAGATATTAGAAAGTTTGCAGTTAGTATTTTAGAACAACGAAAGATTAAAAATGCACAATTAGATTTTGCACTAAATTTATTTGATGGTGTGATTACAAATCTAAAAATCATTAATGAAGAAATCATATCAGTCTTAAAAAGCTGGGATTATTCAAGGATTGGCGTAATTGATAGATGTATTATTGAGCTTGGTGTGTATGAGATCATATTTAGTAAGCTTGATATTGCAATAATTATCAATGAAGCTTTGGAGATTTCAAAAATATTAGGTAGCGATAATACTGCTAGATTTGTAAATGGAATCTTAGATGCAATAAGTAAAAACTATCCAAGAGATAATACAAGCGATAATAAAGGTAAAGATTGATGGCAAGATTATGTATAGCCCTTGATATGGAATCTAAAAATGATAATTTGAAATTATGTAGAGATATTGCAAATAATGATACTAGCAATATTTATCTAAAAGTAGGTTTGAGAAGTTTTATTAGAGAAGGATTAGGTTTTATTTATGAGCTTAAAAAACTTGGATTTAGAATCTTTCTTGATTTGAAATTATATGATATTCCAAATACTATGCTAGATTCTATAAAGGAGATTATAAAGCTAGATATAGATATGCTTACAATTCATGCAAGTGCTGGCAGGAGTGCATTGCAAAGCATAGGTGATTTAATAAAACAAGATAAAAATTCACCTTTAGTGTTTGCTGTTAGTGCATTGACAAGTTTTAATGAGATTGATTTTAATGAAATATACAACGATAATATAAATAATGCTATATTGAAGTTTGCAAAACTTAGCAAAGAATGCGGGATTAGCGGCATTGTTTGCTCTCCATTAGAATCTAGTATAGTTAAAAATTCTTATGATCTACTCACTCTAACACCTGGAATCCGCCCAAGTTCTTGTGATTTTGATGATATAGATTCTGCATTATATGATAGCAAAGATGATCAAAATAGAAGCACTTCAATAAAAATGGCTATTGCGCATAAAAGTGATTTTTTAGTCATAGGCAGACCAATTTATAAAAATACTAATCCATCGCTTTTGGTTAAAAAAATTTTGGAGATTTTATAAATGCAGATTATAAAAAATATCGATGAACTAAAAGAATTTAAAAAAAATAATAAAAATAAGAGTATTGGTTTTGTTCCTACGATGGGAGCTCTGCATTTAGGGCATTTATCGCTTATTAAAAATGCAGTATCAAATAATGATATTGCAATTGTTTCTATATTTGTAAATCCAACTCAATTTGGAGTAAATGAGGATTTTGATATTTATCCAAGGACATATCAAAAAGATATAGAGTTGTGCAAAAACGCAGGTGTTAGTGCTATTTTTATGCCAGAGATTGATACTTTATATCCAAATGGATTAGATGATGAAGTAGTTTTAATTCCACCTGTATCAATGGCAAAAGTATTTGAAGGAGCAATTAGAGAAAATCATTTTGGTGGCGTGCTTAGAGTGATTTTAAAATTATTTAATCTAATATCACCTACAAATGCGTATTTTGGGAAAAAAGATGCACAGCAATTGCTTATAATAAAAAAAATGGTTAGTGATTTGTTTTTGGATATAAATATTATTCCTTGTGATATTGTGCGAGATAAAAACAATCTAGCATTAAGCTCAAGAAATGTATATCTAGATTCTGCTTCTTATGAGATGGCTCTAAATTTACCAAATGCAATCAATAAAGCTATGTCTCTTGTGCTTGCAAATACATTAGAATCTAAAATCATAGAAAATGCTGCTATGGCTTGTTTGGCGGGGTTGGAAGTTGATTATTGTAATGTAGTTGATTATAATCTAAAAAAAATACAAGAAATACAAAAAAGAAATTCGCTTTTAATCATTGCAGTTAGGGTTGGTAAGGTTAGATTGATAGATAATTGTTGGTTTTAATTAAATTTTTAGGAGGATATTTTGCGTATAGTTTTTGTTATGATTTTTGTTATTGGTAGTGTTTTTGCAAATAGCTTTGTTGATGCTATAACATCGGGGGAAAAAGAAGGTGATATTCATTTGTTATTTGATTATACAAGCTCAAGCCCTGATTTAAATGGCACTAAGTATCAAAATAGTGCTTTTTTAGCTACATCATTTGGATTATATTATCATAGTGCGTTTTATGGATATTTTAGGGCTCATATAGGTTTTAGAGGTGCTCTTCCGCTTATCCAAAGTAGTAGAAAATCAACTTATGAAGGCGGCAGGGGTGATGCTGCAAGAGATTTTTGGAATACAAATAAAGCAATGCTTGCAAGAAGCTATTTAGAATATTTTGATGGCGATACTAGCATTCGTCTTGGTCGTTTAGAAGATGAAACAGATGCATTGACTAATCATTTTGATGGACTTTGGGTTCAAAATAAAACTTTAGGATTCTTGCTTATAGATTTTATTTGGATTAATCAACAAGGCACCGTTTTACCACGAGAGCTATCTGGATTTGAAAAATTAAATACAAAATATGGTGGCACATACTATCTAGGTGCTACTTTGGAATTGCTTAGATTTTTGGATTTAAAATTATATGGCGCACTCACTCCACAATTATATAGTTTTATTGGATTTAAGGCTGCTTTAGATGTATCTCATGCAACTGCTAATATTGGAATCTTAACTGGTTTTGAGCATAGAAATAGTGCATTTAGTGGTAAAACTAGCTTATTATTTCATGCAGATGTTGGATATAGATATAATATTTTCTATGGTGAATTAGGATATATAAGGACAGGTTCATCTGTAGGTATGGGTAGTTTGCAAGAAACAGGAAATTCAGTAACGCCATTTTTCTATTTTAGCGGTGATGCTCTAAATTATGAGCGAAATGTAAATCTATTTTTTGGAAAGATTGGTATTGATGCAAATATCATTCAAGCTTATCTAGTCTATGGCTATAATACCTTTAATAAGAATCTTAGTGCAGATAACAAAAAATATTCACAAGGTGAAGTCAATCTATATTTTGATTGGAAGACAAGTGATGCTACAAATGTAATATTTTATCTGCTAAATACACATGGAAGTAAAGCTGCTATTCCAAATCTAACACAAACTGGAATTGCTTTTCGTCTTGGTTTTTAAATGAAGATTCTGTGGAAACATCTTTTAAACACATAAAAAAAGATAAATCCACGAATAAATGTTTCAATCAAAATAATAATATATATGCTAATTATTGGAGCTCCAATTTTATAACATACATACATAGGGAAGATTCTAAGTCCCCATATTGAAATGAGATTGATTGCAAGCGATATTTTTGTAGCTCCAGCACCTCTATATGCTCCATCTAAGACAAATATAAAAACAAGCGGAATCTGCGATAATCCTACATATGTAAGATATGAGATAGAGCTATACAATACAGAATCTTTTGTGCTAAAAAATAAACTTAAATGTTTGCCAAATACAACCATAATAAAGCCCATTATTCCCATAAAAATTGATGCTAGTATGATTGTTGTGTATGTAGATTCTTTTAGTTTTTTTGTATTATTTTTCCCAAGATAATATCCGCTAAGTGCCATTGATGCTACCATAAAACCAAAGCTAGGCATGAATGCAAATGCTTCAATCCTTGTTGCAATCTGAAAACCTGCTAAATAATCGCTCCCATATACTGCTATAAACTTTGATATAAGTATCAATGATATGATTGTAAAGCCTCGCTCAATCCCAACAGGTATGCCGATATTTATACCTTTTTTGAAAATTGTAAAATCAAAAAATAGCTTTAGTTTTAATATGGATTTTTTTCTAGTTAGCAGTGCAAGTAAAATAACTAATTCAAGATATGTTATAAATAGATTTGAGAGTGCTATTCCTACGATATCCAACTTCTCAAAGAATACTCCAAATATTAAAATATAATTTAGCGTAATATTTACTATAGATGTAATTATCTTTATGATAAAAGGTGTTTTTGTATCACCAATAGATGTGAAAGCTGATATTAAAATACTTTTTGCAATAAGAGCTGGTATGCCATATAGTGTTATATGGATAAATATTTCTCCTAGAATCTTTGATGTAATATCTGTTCCAATCCAATTAAAATAAGCAGAATATGAAAGATTTGCAAGAAAATAAATAGGGATAGATGCAAGCAATGCTCCAAAAAACATACTTGATAGCACATTTGTTATGCCATTAAAATCTTTTTTACCAAATAGTCGTGATATTTGCGCGCTAGTGCCTACAAAAAATATATTTGTAATCGTATAAATTAGCATAAAAAAATTCAATCCCAGTCCAACTGCAATAATATGATAGCTTGATATTTTTCCTACCATAAATATGCCAATTACAATATTTGTGATATCTAGTAATGAATTCAACCCAGAAGGCACAGCAATCTTTAAGATTCTTTTATAATGCTTTTTGAAGTTTATGCCAGTCACTTAATCAATATATCTCTTTGTGATGTTGCTATAAAATTCAATTCGTCTATCTCGTAAAAATGGCCAAATATTTCTAACTTGTGAGATTCTATCCATATCTAGTGTTGTTTGGATTATCTCATCTTTTTTACCCCCAGCTTTTGCAATAAGCTCACCTTGTGGTCCAAAGATAAAGCTATTTCCCCAAAATTCAATTCCACTATCTTTAAAAGATTCAAATCCAACACGATTTATTGCAGCCACAAATACGCCATTTGCTATTGCATGTCCTCTTTGTATCCCAATCCATGCTTCTAATTGTCTTTGTTGCTCTTCTTTAGAATCTGCTCTATCAAATCCTATTGCAGTTGGATATACTAGTATTTCTGCACCACCAAGAGCCATAAGTCTTGCTGCTTCTGGATACCATTGATCCCAACAAATTAGCACCCCTATTTTCCCAATTGATGTTTGTATTGGCTTAAACTCATTATCACCAATTGTAAAATAAAACTTTTCATAGAATCCTGGGTCATCTGGTATATGCATTTTTCTATATTTTCCTGCAATGCTTCCATCTTTATCAAATACAACAGAAGTATTGTGATACAAGCCATTTGCACGTTTTTCAAATAGTGAGCTAATAAGGACTACTTTATTGGCTTTAGCGATTTTTGAAAAACATTCTATATCATCATTAAAAGATTCTGCATATTTGAAAAATTCTACATTTTCACTCTGGCAAAAATATTCTGTTGCATGCAATTCTTGCAAGCATACCAAGTTTGCACCATTGTTAGCAGCTTTTTTTATCAAATCTATTGTGTAATTTATCGTATCTTGCTTATTATTCTTAAATGAATGTTGTATTAATGCTATATTAATACTCTTCATCTTCATACTCATCATCTATAGCATAGTCATCATCATCATAATCATAATTTACATCAGTATCTTCATCTTCGAATTCAAATTCATCTTCAAATTCATCTTGCATATTTATATTTAATTCTCTCATATTTATCTCCAAAATATTAATTAATATTCTATTTTACCCAATTCATAAGCATATTTACATCATCATAACTTGTTAAATCTAGTAAAATTGGTGTAATACTTGTATATCCATCAAAAATAGCTTTGAAATCTGAATTTGTTTCTTTTCTTTCTTCCCATGCAAGCGGGTGAAGTCCTAGCCAATAATATTCTTGTCCTCGTGGATTCCTATGTAAATGTGCGTCATTTCCATACAATCTATAACCCAATTGAGTTATTTTTATACCTTTGTAGTTTTTTTGCTTTATTTGTGGAATATTTATATTTAATAGTTTTCTCCCTTTTAGCGGGAATGATTTATTAAATATTTTTTCTACAATCTCTCTTGTTACTTGTTTTGCTAGGCTAAAATCAAAGCTAAAAACATCATTTTTATCATTTAATACTTGAGATATTGCAATGCTTGGTATTTCTCTTATTGCACCTTCCATTGCACCTGCAACCGTCCCTGAATATGTTACATCCTCGCCCATATTTGAGCCTATATTTATTCCTGAAATAATTAAATCTGGTTTTATCTCATATAATGTATTTAATGCGAGGTATATGCAATCTGCTGGGGTTCCATTGTCTAATTTATAAAAATCATCTTTTACTTTTATAAAACGCAAAGGCTTTGTAAGCGTAAGTCCATGTCCACAAGCTGATTTTTCACTAGCAGGGGCAACTACTAGAATTCTAGCCATACCTTGAAGTGAATCTATTAGTGCTTCTAGTGCAGGAGAATCAAAGCCATCATCATTTGTAATTAAAATATTTTTCATAATGTATCCTTAGGTTAATGAGATTTTAGTAATTCTTTTAGATTTTTTTGTATGTTATCTTGCATAGTATCTAATTCTAGCAATAGTTCATCTTTTAATCTATCTTTAGCATCTTTAGCTTTTTGTAAGCCAAGTAGATTTACATAGCTATTTTTAGATATATCATTATTTATTGGTTTGCCTAAAACTTCTTCAACACTTGTAGAATCTAGCACATCATCTTTTATTTGAAAATATAATCCAAGTTTTGTGCCAAAAATCTTAAGCTTTTTTATTTCATTTTTGTCTAACAAAGCGATTATTCCACCTATTTCAAGCGAACTTGCAATAAGGGCAGCTGTTTTGTTTAAATGAATGAAATCAATCTTACTTTTATCTAACTTTTTATTTTCAAAAAAACAATCACAAGCTTGTCCAAGCACCATTTTCAAAGCACCAAATCCTAGCGATTTTATGATTTCTACTTTTATTTTATCACTAAAATTTGAATTGCTAATCAAATAAAATGCGTATGTATTGAGTGCATCTCCAGCTAGTATTGCTCCGCATTCATCGTATTTTATATGCAAAGTTGTATGCCCGCGTCTAAGTGGCGAATTATCCATTGCAGGCAGGTCATCGTGGATTAATGAATAAGTATGTAAAACTTCTAATGCCAAAGCTATACAAAATGAATCTTTTATCTTTTTTTTATCATTTGCTAAAACTATGCTAAATAATAAACTAGGTCTAAATCGTTTTCCTCCATTTACAACCATCTCCCAAAATGCATCTTGAAAATATGGGTGAAAACTCTCAAATATACTTGTATCATGTGATTTTAAAAAGTTTTCAAAATCAATTAATGTCTTTTTCATTTATATTCCTATCTATATTTAGCGGTTTTTGTATATTTATAAAAAATTCAAAATTTCTTCTTAATACCAAAATATTTAAACTATCTTCTAGCGTAGAATCTATAGCAGAATCTATATCATTAATATTTTTTATCCTAATCTTATTTATATTTAAGATTCTATCACCTTGCTTAAAATTTTTATTTGTTGGGTTATTAATTATTACTAAATCTTTGTTTATTGCTATTCCTAAAGCTTCTAAATAAGTCCCTTGAATATCAAATGATGAATTTAGAGGCAATGTTTTAATCAAATAAGAAATATTATTTATCTTGATTTTTATTTGCGTATTTGGTGGCAATATCGTGATTTCATCAAAGAAATCATTGCTAGATTCTATCTTTTTATCATTAATGCTTTCTATTTTATCTCCAATCTTTATATTTTTGATGATTAGAGGATTTATTTTGCTTATTTCTAGTTTGTTATTTATTTCTATTCCTATGTATGAATAAGTAGAGATTATGTCATTTGTAGAGGTTTGTAAAAATAAATCTATATATTTTTTAGTAATAAATTTATTATCATTTGTTGAGATTCCATATATTTGATAGCAAATATCGCTAATGACGCTATTTTGCTGCATATTTTTGCTAAATATTGCTAAATCTTTTATAGAGTTTTGTTTTTGTAATATCTCTCCATGCACTATAGAATCTTTATTGATAGCCACGACTTTTATATCATTTTTTATTTCTTTTAAGTCAAATTTATAGGCTAGGGCTTCATCTTTAAATAAATACAAACCAAAAATTGGTGATGATTTTATAATCTTGTCATTTTGTATTTGTTTATTTGAATATGCCAGATAAAGCCCATCTCCTAAGTGCAAAGCATTGATCCCGCTAAAATCTTTTGATGCATTTAGATAATATTCCTCACATTTACTAAAATCAAGGCTAAATGCGATATTTAGCAATAAAATGCTAATTATTAAATGGCGATATATCACCAAATAGCTCCATTGCACTATTTTTTCTATTTTCATCTACATTTTTATATGCTTCATTTACCGCACCAATGATTAGAATCTGCAAGGATTCTACATCATCAAGCAAACTTTTATCAATGATTAGATCTACTAATTCACCTTTACCATTTACACTAGCTTTTATCAATCCACCGCCACTTGTAGCACTAAAGATGGTATTTGCTTGTTTTTCTTCCATATTTTTAAAAGTATCTTGAAATTGGCTTAGCATTTTGTTTAAGTCATTTGGGTTAAACATGATTATTCCTCGTTAGTTGTTGTGATATTATTATTTTCATCTAGTATTATGATTGTTGGTTTAAAAGATTCTGCTTTGTCTATATCGCAAGTCGCATAAGCCATAATAATGATTTTATCCCCAACTTGCACTTTTCTAGCTGCTGCTCCATTTAGGCATATAGTTTTGCTATTTTCTTCGCCTTCAATAATGTATGTAGAAAATCTTTCTCCATTATTTATATTTGCAATATCTACTTTTTGTCCAACAAATAATTTAGATTTTTTTAATAATGCTTTATCTATTGTAATCGAGCCTTTGTAGCTTAGGTTTGCATCAGTTATCGTAGCATTATGTATTTTGCTATAAAGCATTTCTATTTTCATTCTTATTCTCTTTTAAGTTGTATTTTTTTGATTTAAAAATTTAAAAAAATTTTAACATAAAAACCATATACTTTTTTGATTAAATTTAAGATGTTTTTTAAATAATGAAGGATTTTTATGGATAGAGTATTGCTTTCTTATGGTAATGGCGGAAGAGAAAATGCAAGATTGATAAATGATGTATTTATCCAAACTTTTGGAGATATTGCACAATTTATATCTGAAGATTCTGGATTTTTTAGTGGTAAGGATTTTGCAATGAGCACAGATTCTTATACGATAACACCAATTTTTTTTCCAGGGGGTGATATAGGAAAGCTAAGTATTTGTGGTAGTTGTAATGATGTAGCAGTTGGTGGAGCAAAACCACTTTATTTGAGTGCTTCATTTATCATTGAAGAAGGATTTTTAATAAGTGATTTAAAAAAAATCGCACAATCCATGAAAGATGAAATGCAAAAAAATAACATCACACTTCTATCTGCTGATACAAAAGTAGTAAATAAAGGCAGCCTAAATGGCATTTTTATAAATACTACTGCAATTGGTGAGGTAAAATATAAAAATCTAAGCGCAAAAAAGCTGCAAGTAGATGATGTAATCATTTTGAGTGCCCCAATTGGTTCGCATGGTGCTTGTATTTATTGTCTTAGAAATAATGTCAATTTATCAAATGATTTACAAAGCGATTGTGCTAGTTTGTGGGAAATGATAAATGTATTGATTGAAAATGATATCGCAATTCATGCTATTCGTGACGCTACAAGAGGCGGTATTGCAGCACTTTTAAATGAATGGGCAAATGCTTCAAAAAAAGATATTTTTATAAATCAAGATGATATTTTGGTGCCACCTTCTGTCCGTGGAGTATGTGAGATTCTAGGAATTGAGCCATATTTATTAGCAAATGAGGGAGTATGTGCTTTTGCTATAGCAAAAGATGATGCAAATAAAGCACTCTCTTTGCTTCAAAATACAAGATTAGGAAAAGATTCTAGAATCATTGGAAATGTCGCACAAAGCACACTTGGAAATAAGGTAGTGATGAAAAACACTTGGGGAAGTAAAATTTATTTAGATTATCCAGAAGGCGAGATATTGCCTAGAATCTGCTAAGCAGATTCTAGTTGAATTCTAAAAGAATATAATATCCATCATCTCCTAAATATATAGAATCTTTTAATGAATCTTTGTGGATCTCATAATTATTTTTTGTAAGCAATATATAAAATGCTCCATTATCTTTTTTAAAATCGTTTAAATCTTGTAATAACTTATCACTTTCAGCCCCAAAGCCAAATAGCCTATAGTATTTTTTATTTATATTTGGATTATAAGCCAATGGTTGATTATCTGTAAGAAGCCATTTTTCACCACGACTTTTATAGACATTTAAAAGAATTTTACTCATTTCTTTTCCACCTAGTGTGGTTTTTCTGTTGTATTCGCCTTGTAATATTTTTTCTTGTGAAAAAAAGCTAATGATTAATCCTATTGTAATAAATGCAATAAATAATAACCCCACTTTTTTATGTAAAAATGAAAATATCTTCTTAGTCTTTTTAAATAATAATAATTTGTAAATTAGGTAGCTTGTTGCAATAATCATAAATGGGATTCCAGCTTGCATATTTCTTAAATCATAGCTAAGAAAACAACCCCAAAATATAAAATACAAGAATCCAAAAATACCAAAAATACTAATTATTTTATTTTTTGATGTGATAGAAAATAAGCTAGCAATAGCAAATAAACTAAAAGGATTCCATAGATTTGCTATTAGTCGCTGTAATGGCGTTTTGTCACCATATATTTTGTTCATTGTATAGCTTGCATTTGTAGCATCCATATTTAAGATAATTTTTGTATAAATAGCAATTATAACCCATGGCATGAGAAATAAAACCGCAATAAAAACACAAAGTGCCAGAATCTTTTTTGATATTTTGTATTTAAAATATAGATAAGATAGACATATTGTATAAATTGCGATATAAAATAATCCAGCTTGCTTTACTTGGCAGCTAATTCCAGCACAAAACGCACTTAAAATCAAATATTTATACGCATTTTCTTTATCATTTTCATCTAGGCAAATACTAGCTTTTAGCACAAGTAAGCTTGAGATTAAAATCAGCATTGATACAGGCATATCTGCATACCCAATAAAAAATTGATTTGTTAGATGGAAAAATGATAAATATGTAATTATGCCAATGATTAATCCAAATACACTCCATTTTGCTATATCTTTAGAATCTTTTAGCAATAAAAACACACTGCATACAATCCCAACAAATGCAAAATAATACCAAATTGCTACACCTATTCCTTGAAAGCTTGATATTTTGCCACTTGCTACATATCCAAGTGAAAGCAACATAGGATAGAGTTGCGGATAACCTCCATCGTTTAGGACAAATTCCATATTTGCTAGCTCACTTGCCCATCTATTCCAGCTTACAACTGCATCCCAAGCATAAAAAATATCAGCTTTCATGGTATTATTTAGCGTATATAGTGATATTAATATGCCAATGACAAAACATGTTTTTGTTGTTTCATTATCTATTTGTATAGTAGCTGGGATTCCATGTAATATTTCATTTCTAAAAATATATAAAAACACAATCCACTCTATCAAAAGAATTCCTACTACAATATTTTGCGTATAGATTCTAGTAAGTATTAGAAAAGATATAAGCACAAAATTAAAACACAAACTAAATATAAAACTATAAATAATAAAGGTTGATATAACAAACTTTTCTTTTACAAAAATCTTGTATAAAATAGCCCCAGGCAGTAATACTGCTCCAAAAAATGATAATATCGCTAAAACTAGATTCATTTATTCTCCTTAATTTTTTTATATACAAGGACTTCTTGTGTAAGCCCTATGGCAAAATTTAGTTTTCTTGCTAGCAATTCTCCATACTCTTTTGCACTATCATGCACTTCATCAAAAAATAGCGCCCTTTCATCGTGGAATTTCCATACTTTTAGAATCTCTGCAAATTTTCTAATGATTCTATAAAGCAAGGTAGGCGTAGGGTAGGTAATAAGGACGATTCCATTATCTTTAGTAAAGTCAAAATGTCTTTTTATCATTGTTTGTGTATGATATTTATCAAAATGTTCTATCAAGCCTGCACTAAAAACAATATCAAATGTCAATTCTGCTTTTGGCAAATCTATAAGCAAATTACAAATCTGTGCATCTTGTAAAAATGGTGGAGTATTTTTGTATTTATTATTAAATAAATCTACCCCTTTTGTAGAATTATCCAGCACTTTATAATACGCTTTATTGTATATCTTTCTAAATCCTTCATAAAAACAGCTATCGCCTCCACCAAATTCACAAATCCTAGATACTTTATCTTGTTGTAAGTATTTTTGTAATAGCCCAAGAATTATCATTTGAGAAATTTTCCTTGTGATACTTGATATATGGACTTTTCTAGTATTTGCAGAATAATAAGATTCCCAATCTGTAGCTTTTTCATCTAACTTCTTGCCCCCCCCCCATAATGTCATTTTTGGTAGTAAAAATAAAAAATCTTTGCACCAAAAAGCTAATAGCAAAGATAGCTAATTCACAAAATGGCTTGATGACAACCTCGCTAATTCCACTATAATGAGACAAAATTGATATAGATTGCATTGATAAGAGCATAAGTATTATAGTAAGCACGATATAGCTAATGATTTCAAATTTTAGATTTGCTTTTGTTTTAAAAACAAGTATTTTCCCAACAAAAAAGTTAAAGCTACCTGCAACAATCCTGCCTGCTATCATACAAGATAAAAGGCTATATCCAAGATAAAATGCTATCACAAAGACTATATAATCAATTGCTGCAGTGATTATTGAATTTCCTGTATGTCTAAAAAGAACAAAATAAATACTAAGCGAATCAAATATAGGATTAAAATGCGAGGAGGCATTGTTATTTATATAGATTGTTGTTATTGGGACTTGCAAGATTGTTTTATTCTTATTGCATGCAAGGATTAACATTTGCATTTCAAATTCATATCCATTGTATGGTATGCTAAGAATTAGCTTTGCAAAATCTAGGCTAAAGATTCTAAGTCCACTTTGTGTATCTAGAATCTTCCTGCCAAACATTATTTTAAAAATTGCTTTTGTAGTTTTATTTCCAATATTGCTTCTAAATGGCACTTTGCTATCAAATGTTCTTACTCCAATTGCTAAATCAATATTTTTATTTGAAGCAAATTTATCTTTTAGATTTAATACATCTTGTATTTTATGCTGTCCATCGCAATCAAGAGTGATGATAGATTCTGCATTTTTATAATTATTAAGGATATAATTTATCCCATGTTTTAAAGCAGCACCTTTTCCTAGATTTACTGCATTATTTAATACTATGACTTTTTTATCTAATTGCAAAAATATATCATCAAAGCTTTTTCCTGAACCATCATTTACTACTATTGTGATAATATTATTTTTAAGAAGAGAATTTGTTATATTGATTAACTCTAAAGAAGGTTTATAGGCTGGAATAAGTGCTATACTTTTGCTACTGCCCCCCCCATTATGCGGTAATTTTAGATTCATAGGTTATTTGCCCTTTTAAAGTGATTGAAATAGCCAAAATTTTAACATAAAATTTAATGATTTATTTGAATGTTATTTGCTTTAAAATGGAATTTGTTTTAGATATTTTGCATCGTATAAAAATAAATCTTCCTAAAAGCAAAAATAATTAGTAAAATAAAAGTATGATTAGCTGTAATTTATATCGATTTTATAGGAGTATTTGAGTTTGCATGAATATTCGATTGTATCAGATTTGCTAAATCTAGCACATAATGAAGCAAATAAATATAATGCTAAAAAAATATTTAAGATTGTAGTCGCTATTGGAGAGCGAAGTGGAGTAGAATCCTCTTTGCTAAAAAGTTGCTTTGAGACTTTTAAAGAAGAAGATTCTTTGATAAAAGATAGTGTTTTAGAAATTATCCACAAAAATGTAAAATTGCGTTGCAATGATTGTAAAAGCGAATTTTATGCTAAAGATTTATCATATGGAATCTGCATTAAATGCAATAGTTTAAATGTTGAAATCATAGAAGGATTAGAATTGTATTTATTAAGTCTTGAAATGGAATAATTATAATCATAATAAAATTTTAGGAAATATGATGGATAAAGTTTTTGATAGATTTGTGCAAAATGCAGATAAAATAAATGAAACTTGGCAGATTGTAGAATTTTTTGAAAATGAATTTGAGAGATTTAAAATATCAGTAGGTAATTATGAAGCTGATATATTAAAAGAGCAAGAAAAGTTAAAAGCTCTACGCGCTGAATATGTTGCAATCCAAGATGAGATAAAAAATATAGAATTAGAGCTAAAACATTTAGAAGATTCTAAAAATACCAATTCTATTGATATAAGTAATGATATACAAATAAAGCCACTTGAAAAAGTAAAAATTGTGCTTAAAGATGGTATCGTTGTAAAGGCAAATCCAGCTGTAAATGTCTATCCACAGGAATTATATGAGCAATATGCAAAAAGCTTAATTGAAGTAAAAACACTTCGTGCAAAACTAAATAATAGTGATTTAGAAAATGCAAAATTAAAAAATGAAATAAAAGAAATAAAGGCTAGATAACCTTTGAGTAGTAAAATAAAACTTTTTGTGAGTGCATTAGAAATCTCTTCAAATGTGCATCTTAGATTTTTGATAAAAGGATTGGAATCTAGAATTGATATAGAATTATATGGTGTCTTTGATAAAGATATAAGCACAAATTCCCCCATATATTCCCCAAAAGATTTTTCTATTATGGGTTTTGTAGATGTATTTTATAAGATTAGGTTTTTATCTATTGCATTAAAAAATATGTCAAAATTAGCTCTATCTTGCGATAAGATTCTGCTTCTTGATAGTTCATCTTTTCATATTCCACTTGCAAAAAAAATCAAAAAGCAAAATAAAGAGAAAAAAATCATATATTATATTTTGCCACAGATTTGGGCTTGGAAACCTTGGAGGGCTAAGGTGATTGAAGAATATTTTGATATTCTTGCTGGAATCTTGCCTTTTGAAATTGAGCATTATAAATCAAAAGCTATTTTTGTAGGACATCCACTTCTTGATGAAATCAAAGAGTTTAAAAATGAAGTGATAGATTCAGATATCATTACTTTTATGCCTGGAAGTCGTATAAGTGAGATTAATAGAATCTTTCCTATTTTTAGAGAAGTAAAAGATAGATTAAAAAATCTAGATTCTACTTTGGTATTTAACTTGGTTGTTCCAAAGGTTTTTAAAGATTCTAATTTGATAGAAATTTACAAGAATCTTGATGACTTTAATATTGTATTTGATTCCCATCAAAGCTTATACAAAAGCAAATTTGCCTTTATTTGCAGTGGCACTGCAACGCTAGAGTGTGCTATCATTGGCACGCCTTTTGTGCTAGGATATAAAGCAAAAAAAATCGATGCTTTAATTGTGAAGAATTTTTTAAATATTAAATATGTTGGTCTTGCAAATATCTTATATCAAAAGATTAATCCAGATTCTATCTTTCATGATGAATTTTTGCAAAATGAATTAAATGCAGATAATTTAATAGATTCCTACTATTCATCAAATGATAATGATTTTATCTGCAAATCAAGGCAAATACGAGATTATTTAAAGCATGGTAGCCTAAATAAGATGTGTGATATAGTGCTAGATTCTAAGTAGTTTAAAGATTTATATGGTATAAATCGCACATAGTGTTTTATAAAAGGTATGTTATGAGAAAAAAAGTTATTATTATAGCTACTATACTTGTAGTATGTGTAGCGTTATTTTTATATAAAGATACGATAATGAGCCTTGTTAGTTCTGGGACATCTAGTAGTGATTTTAGTAATTTAGATTCTGTTCAAAATGTTGATACTAATCCACAAGATATTGCACCTATTCAAAATAGTACACAGGCATTGCCTAGCGGTGATTGTGATGCAAATAATGCCAATATTTGTCTTGAAAATGCAAAAAAATATATAGACGCAAAAGATTTAGTAAAAGCATTAGGTTTATTGATACAGGGTTGTGAGTATCAAGATGCGCAATCTTGCCTAATATTGGCTAATATGTATAATAATAATGATGTGATACCAAAATCAGAGTATTTGTATTTTGGATATTTATCCAAGGCTTGCTCATTGAATAATATGGCAGGTTGCTATGATTTGGGTGTCAAATATTATCGTGGTGATGAGATTGTAAAAAGAGATACAAAAAAATCATTTGAATTATTTAAAAAAGTATGTGATAGCGGAGATGTAAAAGGCTGTAATAATCTTGCTGTAATCTATAATAATGGTGATGGTGGAATCAAAAAAGATTTAAAACTTGCAAAAGATTTATTTGATAAGGCTTGTAAAAGCGGATATGAGCCTAGTTGTAGTAATATACAAAAAGCTTTTAAATAATTTTTAAAGAGGCTAGTTATGCAAAAAGAACCAATGACTGAATATGGTTATAATAAGCTATGTGAAGAGTTAAAACATCTAAAAGAAGTTGAGCGTCCTTATATTGTAAAAGAGATTGATATAGCTAGATCTCATGGTGATTTAAAGGAAAATGCAGAATATCATGCAGCAAGAGAAAAGCAAGCATTTATTGAAGCAAGGATTGCAGAGCTTAGCTCCATGCTTGCTAATGTGCAAATAATAGATCCAAAATCATATGAGCATAATAGTGTGAATTTTGGCAGTAGTGTTGTTGTGCTAAATCTTGATGATAATAAAAAGATTCAATATACAATAGTTGGTTCTTATGAAAGCAGACCAGAAAAGGGATATATATCATTTCATTCACCGATTGCAAAATCTATTTTAGGCAAGAAAGTAGGTGATGAAGTGACCATTAGATTGCCTAAGGGTGAATGTGATTTTGAGATTTTAGAAATAGCATATAAGGAAATTAATTTTGATTGATCTAAAAGTCAAAAAGATAGATGAAAAAGCAAAGATTCCAGAGTATCAAAGTAGCGGTGCAAGTGGATTTGATTTGCATAGTATAGAAGATATTGTGCTTAAGGCAGGTGGCTTTGGTGTTGTAAAAACAGGACTTGCATTTGAAATACCATATGGATATGAAATACAAGTAAGACCAAGAAGTGGCTTAGCATATAAAAATGGCATTGGTGTGCTAAACTCTCCAGGGACTATTGATAGTGATTATCGTGGCGAAGTAATGGTAATATTATTTAATTTTTCAAAAGAAGATTTTTATATCAAAAGTGGTGATAGGATAGCCCAAGCAGTGCTCTCAAAAGTAAGTATGGCAAATCTAATTGTTAGTAGTAGCTTAGATGAAACAAAACGCGGTAGCAATGGTTTTGGTAGCACTGGAGTATAAATTTTAGATTATATTTTAAGGATTGGTTTTGAGTATTAAAAATAATTTTAATTATATTAAAAATGAGATTAGCAGCGATGGGCAGTTATTAGAAAATACACTAAAGTTAGAAATATTATACAAAAAATACAAATATATAATTTGGACTATTCTTGTAGTAGTTATTTTTGGTGGAATCTCATATCAATTGTATTCATATTACAATGAAAAAAAAATACAAAAATATAGTGCATTGTATTCAGAATTGTTACAAGATACAAGCAATACCTCGCTTCAAGCTGAATTAAAAACAGGTAATCCAAAACTATATGATTTATTTACATTGCAACAGGCTCTAAAAGATGGCAATATAAGTAAATTTATGGAGATACAAGACAGCAAAAGCGCCATTATTTCATCTATTTCATCATATTATATTGGTAGTTTTGAACGAGATATATCAGTGCTAAAAAATGTAAATAAATATACTCTTGGTGATTTATCAAAGTTGCAACAAGCATATATTTTGATTAATGAAAATAAAATAAATGATGCAAAAGTTATACTAGGAGAAATTTCTAAAGATTCTAATATAAGCGAACTCGCAAGTTTATTATCTCATTATATGATAACAAAGCAATGAATAATATATTATTAGTAATACTCTTTCTTTTATTTGCTGGCTGTAGCCAAAAACAATATTTTACTCCAAGTAAAGATAGCATAGTAGGCAAAGTTGAATTTGATGATAAACTAGAATCTCATATATCTCAATCAAATAAAAATGGTGCATTATTAAGCGATGGCACTTTGATTGCCAAAGATGGAATCTACAATATCAATCTTAAAGAAAATTATACTTTTTTAAATATAAATGGTGATTTGATATTAGTTGGAAACTATGAAACAAATACATTATCAATCTTAAATAAAGATGGCAAAGAATTAAAATCATTTACTTTTGAATATATGCCCATTTCTGCATCCATTAGAGATAATATACTAGCTGCAGTGTTAGCTGATAATAGTTTTGTATTATGGGATACAAATGTAGATGAAAAACTTTTTAGTAGCAATAATTCAACTGCTTATGCTATCAATTCAAAAGTGGCTTCTCCTTTATTTATTGATGATATGGTGGTTTTTCCTGCATTTGATGGAAAAGTTGTTATATTGAATTTGAATAACTTTCAAATCTTAAATACAATCGCTATAAGCAGCGAAGCATATTTTAATAATATTATTTATTTAGCCTCAAGTGGCAAGAATCTAATCATTGCAACAAGTAATAAATTGATGACTTTTATTGATGGCAAGGATTTTTCTAAGGATTTAAATATTAGTGATATACTTTTTACTAATAATAAAATATATATTCTTAGCCTTGAGGGTGAGGTAATAGAATTTGATTTATTGTTAAATGAATTAAATAAAGCAAAGTTTCAATATGCAAATCTTAGCTCAATTATCATAAGTGACAATATCTATACACTAGAATCTCAAGGATATATGATAAAAATAGATCCAAATAGCTTTGTAGATTCTATCTATAAAATAGATATAGATGAGTATAAAAATAGTTTTTATACAGATGATGTGATCTATTATGATAATAGAATTATTAGATTCCCGAAGTGAAATATGTTTTTATGCGATATAGGTAATACTTATCTTCATTTTTTTTGTAGAGGTAAGATGTGGAAAGAAAAAGCTACACAAATAACAAAAAAAAATCACGATATTCCTATTTATTATATTAGTGTAAATAAAAAAAATGAAAAAAAACTCTTAGAATCTCACCCTAAATGCCTTAATATAGAAAACTATATAAACTTAGATACTATATACAAAGGACTTGGTATAGATAGAAAAGCTGCTTGCCTATCTATACAAAATGGAGTGATAGTTGATGCAGGAAGTGCAATTACTATTGATATTATGCAATCTGGAATCCATCTAGGTGGTTTTATATTGCCTGGATTAGATACTTATAATAAGTTGTTTTCTAATATAGAAGTTCTAAATTTAAATTTTAATCTAAATGTATCTCTTACATCATTGCCACAAAATACCAGAGATGCTATTAGTTGTGGTTGTATCAAAAGTATAATATTGATGATCCAAAATGCGGCAAAAAATGATTATATTTATTTTACTGGCGGAGATGGTAGATTTTTATCTAAATTTTTCAATCAATCAATTTATGATAATACTTTGGTTTTCAAAGGTATGTTAAAAGCATTGCAAAAAAATACAGAGGGTTTATTATGATTACAATAGCATTGCCAAAGGGTAGAATCGCGGATGATGTGCTTAATTTATTTGCTAAGATGTTTGGATATGATTTTGCATTTGTAAATAGAAAGCTGATTTTGCAAAAAGATGATTTTAGATTCCTTCTTGTTAGAAGCCAAGATGTTCCTATTTATGTTTTATATCAAGCAGTAGATTTGGGTGTAGTTGGGCTTGATGTTTTAGAAGAAACTGGTGCTGATATAGTTAGATTGCTAGATTTAGAGATTGGCAAATGCAAGGTTGTTCTTGGTTCTAAAATCAATGAAAAGATAGATTACAATAAGCCACAGATAAAAATTGCTACAAAAATGCCAAATATCACTAGAAACTTTTTTTCAAAAAGAGCCATTGCCACAGATATTATAAAACTATATGGTTCTATTGAGCTTGCACCTCTTGTAGGTCTTTCTGATGCTATTGTAGATATTGTTGAAACAGGTAATACAATGAAAGAAAACAATCTTGAAATAGATGAGGTTATTTTAGAATCTAGTGCTTATCTTATTGCAAATAGAAATAGTTTTTATTCAAAAAAACATGCTATTTTAGATATTTATAACAAACTAGAATCTTTAATAAAAAAGTAATCCATGAGAGTGCTAATATTATTTTTACTTTTTTGTAATTATATTAATGCAGCGTGGGTTATGTTTTATGATGGGGAAGATACATATATTTATAATAATGTAAGTGGGGATATTTATATTCGTCATAAAAAAGGTGGTAAAAATTATGAAGATGTTTTTATAAAGATGCCATCTGGTGTAATCCCAAATAACAATATAAATAAAAAAGACATTAATGAAAATAATACTTTGCCACAAGATATTTTATTGGATAGATTGCAAAATATTCAAAATGACTCTAAATAGAGCATTAGAAATGATTGCTTTAGTAGCGATAAAATTATTTTAGGAGAAAATTTATGAAAATTTATGGAAGATTTTGGGTGAAAAAGGATTCTAAAAATTATCTAGGACTTGGAAAAGTAGGGTTATTAAAAAGGATCTTAGAATATGGTTCTATTTCTAGTGCTGCAAAAGATATGAGAATGAGTTATAAAGCTGCTTGGGATGATGTAGATTCTATGAATAACCTTTCTAGCAGCCCACTTGTCTCTAGCTCGACAGGTGGTCGCGGCGGTGGCGGAACAAAAATAACCAAACAAGGTGAATTAGCAATAGAGGCTTTTAATGAGCTAGAAAAAGCAAAAATTGCATTTTGTAATTATTTTGACAATATCCAAACATTGGATGATTTGAAAAATAAAGCCATAGAATTACAAGAAAAAATAAAATAAAAATACATTAATATCTATACTAAAACTTAATAGAATCTTTAGTCAAACTAAGGGCTTTATAGGGGATATAAAATTAATATAACAATCTAAGATTCTAGATTACTAGAATCTTAAAAAATAGAATCTTATAGATTCTACATATTTTCTATCATTACATCTGCAAATACAGAGCATTTTACTTCTTTTGCGCCTTCCATTAATCTTGCAAAATCATAAGTGACTTTCTTGGATTCTATAGCTTTTTTCATAGAATCTACTATTAAATCCGCTGCTTCAATCCAGCCCATATGTCTTAGCATCATTTCAGCAGATAGTATTAAGCTTCCAGGATTTACTTTATCAAGTCCTGCATATTTTGGTGCTGTGCCGTGAGTTGCTTCAAACATCGCTATTGTATCATTTAGATTTGCCCCAGGTGCGATTCCAATACCGCCTACCATCGCAGCTAATGCATCGCTTATATAATCACCATTTAGATTCATCGTAGCTATTACATCATATTCTGATGGACGCAATAATATTTGTTGTAAAAATGCATCAGCTATTACATCTTTTATGATGATTTCTTTATTGGTTTTAGGATTTTTAATTTTACACCATGGACCACTATCGATTACTGATGCGCCAAATTCATCTTTTGCAAGTTCATATGCCCAGTTTCTAAAACCACCTTCTGTATATTTCATAATATTTCCCTTATGGACTATAGTTACAGAATCTCTATTATTATTGATAGCATATTCAATAGCTTTTCTCATCAATCTTTGTGTGCCTTCTTTGCTAATTGGTTTTATTCCAATTCCGCTACTTTGTGGGAATCTAATCTTTGTAACCCCCATTTCTTTTTGTAAAAAGTCAATGATTTTTTTTGCTTCATTGCTTCCTTGTGCAAATTCAATACCTGCATATATATCTTCGCTATTTTCTCTATAAATCACCATATCTACTTTATTTGGTTCTTTTACAGGACTTGGACTTCCATACCATCTAACAGGTCTAAGACATACATATAAATCCAATATTTGCCTTAAAGCTACATTTAATGAACGGAATCCTTCTCCTACTGGAGTTGTAAGTGGTCCTTTTATGGATACTTTAAAATATTTTATAGCCTCTATTGTATCTGGAAGTAGCCATTGTTCCATCGGAGATAGAGATTTTTCATTTTTAAATTTATTAAAGCATTTTTCACCAGTAAAAACTTCATACCAAGATATTTTCTTGCTACCATTATAAGCTTTCTTTACTGCATAATCTACTACCTTTATCATAGCTGGAGTTATATCTATACCTATTCCATCACCTTCTATATATGGAATGATTGGATTATTTGGAACTACTAGATTCCCTTTGTCATCAATACTGATTACTTCACCCTCACTTGGTAGTTGTATATATTTTGGATTATACCCTTGAAATTTACTCATTTTCCTTCCTTATATTTAAAAATTGAAAATATAGTTTATATTAATTTTTATAATTATGTAGTTTATTGTAATTATATTTATTATCTAAATTGCTATTTTGTAATACTTGGCTCTATTTGGCAGTCTTTTTTAATTCAGAGGCTTTTTGGTGAAATAATTTTGCTTTTATTTGATATTCATTTTTTATATTCTCATCACTCTCTTTATTTGATAATTCTTCATAATAATACCCAACATAGTTGCAAGATACACTATGCCCATAATCACAACCTTTTTTGTGTAACTCAAATGCCTTTTTCTCATCTTTTGGTAGATGTGTTGGCAGTTTGCTTATATTGCCATATCCAAGACTTGCTAGATAGCAGCTAGAGCCAGATTTTAGATTGCAGCCTTTTATGAACCACATAAGAGAGGCTTTTTCTATCTCTGCATCTTTGTAGCCA
Organism: Helicobacter sp. MIT 99-5507; assembly: GCF_003364295.1. NCBI lineage: Bacteria > Pseudomonadati > Campylobacterota > Epsilonproteobacteria > Campylobacterales > Helicobacteraceae > Helicobacter > Helicobacter sp. MIT 99-5507. Next base: position 85,519 of record NZ_NXLO01000003.1, on the reverse strand, counting down.
CTAATTTGATATATTCTTTTGTAATAGCTGCCTATTATTTGACAGCTATTACCATTTCCATTTTCGCATTGACTTTTATATTGGTCTAGATGAGCTCGTATATATGCTATATCATTGTATTGAAGATAATTCAGCTCTTGTCTTAGACTATTTGCTATTAATATTTCACATATATATGCGCAAATCAATACTATTTTTTTCATCTAATATCCCTATAAATCTCTATAATTGCTACAACTTGCTTTATATCCGTAATCACAACCTTTTTTGAAAAAGAATTTTGCCTTTCTTGTATATTCTTTTTTGTCAGATTTGCTATTTGCTTCTCTTTCTAACCTAATATAATGAAATCCAAGCATAGCACAGCCAAACCCACTTTTGTAATCACAACTCTTTGTGAAAAATTCAAATGCTTTTTTTTCATCTTTTTGTATGTAACCTGTTCTTTCATCTGCATTGCCATAATAACTGCCAACAGTGCCACAACTAGCTCCATCTCTTAAATTGCATCCTTTTATTGCCCATTCAAAACTCATTCTTTCTAATTCTTCGTCATAGTGAGATGTAACATCGTAGTATATACTTACAATTCTGCAACTTACACCATCTCTATCTTCACATTGTTTCTTGTATTTATCTAGATTATCTTGCACATATTTAAAATCATTTTTGTTAAATAATTTTACATCTTTTCTTAGATTGTTTGCTTGTAAGACACCAAATAATACATACAAATATTAAAATTATTTTTTTCACTTAAAGATCCTTTGTTATGTTATCTCTTGTTGTTTCCATTATTTTTTTGATATCTTTTGAGCTTCCTGCAATGCCAGTTATATATAGCGATATAAGAAAACCTGTCCCATTTGCCATAAATCTTGCTAGTTTTTTAAATATTTGTGAAGCAACTGCTAAAACCTTTGTATTTGTGTAAATATCATTTCCCATTTGCTCTACAATGTCTATTATCGTTTGGGTTACATCTTCATACCTCCAACGTTTTACATCATAGCCAAAATCTGCTCTTGTGTAATAAGCATCTAAAAATGCGTATGCTTCTGCTTGTTTTTGTTCAAATGTTACTTCTTTAGCTTCCATTTAAGCCCCCTATCTGTGTTTGATTATGTTTATTAGTAAATGCTAATAAACATATATATATAGTATCTTTATTTTCTATGTTTTATTTATTTTATTGTTTTGTTAGTGTCAGAATCTATTATTTATGTAACATATTTCTATATTTACTCTTGATTTCACTGCTATTTAAATAATGTATAAAACTTTTGTTATTATGATTTGTATGTAATTATAAATTGGAGGTATTTATAAAATGGATAATAAAAACACAGTTACTCTTATTAATAATTCTACTGGTGAAAAATTTGAATTTAATCTAATTGAATGCACAAGAGGACCTAAGGCTATTGATTTTGGAAAATTATTTGAAACAACTGGAATCTTTTCTTATGATCCTGGATATGCCTCAACTGCTGGTTGCAAATCAACTGTTAGTTATATAGATGGACAAAATGGTATATTGCTATATAGAGGTATTCCAATTCAAGATTTGGTAGAAAAATACTCATTTACAGATATTTGTTCATTATTGATTAGTGGCAAATTACCAAAAGATGATAAAGAATCAAAAGAATTTGAATTAGATTTAAGACAATTAAGATATTTAAATGAAGGCTTGATAGATATTTTTAAAGCATTTCCAGACAATGCCCACCCAATGGCAAACTTATCTTCTGCTGTTGGTGCACTTTCTACATTTTATAGAGGATATATAGAAATAGGTGATGATGATGATTATGAAATGATGGCAAAAAGAATGATTGCAAAAATTCCTACCCTTGTAGCATTTTCTTATAGGCATTCAATTGGATATCCATATATATATCCAGATGTTAGTTTGTCTTATGTTGAAAATTTCTTGCTTATGCTTAGGGCATTTCCAGGCGGAAAGCTAAAATATACATTAGATGGAGAAGTTCAAATTGATCCATTAGAAGTCGAAGCCTTAGACAAAATATTTACACTCCATGCAGAACATGGTCAAAATGCCTCTACTACAACCGTGCGAAATGTTGCTTCAACAGGTGTTCATCCATATGCTGCAATTAGTGCAGGTATTAATGCGCTTTGGGGTCCTTCTCATGGTGGCGCTAATGAAAAAGTATTAGATCAATTAGCAGAAATTGGTAATGTAAAAAATGTAAATAAATTTATTCAAAGAGTAAAAGATAAAAACGATCCATTTAGATTGATGGGCTTTGGTCATCGCGTATATAAAAATTATGATCCAAGAGCAAAAGTCTTAAAAAAACTAAAAGATGATTTAGCCAAAAAAGGTATTAAAATAAATGATAGATTCTCTGATATTGCAGAAAAAGTTGAAGAAGTAGCTTTAACAGATGATTATTTTATAGAAAGAAAACTATATCCAAATGTCGATTTTTACTCTGGTATTATATTGTCTGCTTTAAAGATTCCAGTAAGCTTATTTACGCCTATATTTGCAATAGGAAGAATGCCAGGTTGGTGTGCTCATGTAATAGAGCATATAAAATCAGGTGCTAGGATTACGCGTCCAAGACAAGTATATGAAGGAAAATAATTAAACTTTATGAGATCTATACTATTTTTAAAGTCTATTTTTGATAGTATTATTCCTTATTTTTATAGTAAGGAATAATTAAATGACTAAATGGACTCCTTCTAGCTGGAGAGATTTTAAAATAAAGCAACAACCTATATATAATAATAAAGAAGAATTAGAAAATGTAGAAAAAGAATTAAGGTCATATCCACCTCTTGTTTTTGCAGGCGAGGCAAGAAAACTAAAAAGACATCTAGGTGAAGTTGTAGATGGTAGGGCTTTTTTACTTCAAGGTGGAGATTGTGCAGAATCTTTTGCTGATTTTAATGCTATAAATATTCGTGATATGTTTAAAGTTATTATGCAAATGAGTGCGATACTCGCATTTGCAGGTGGGATTCCTGTCGTAAAAGTTGGTAGGCTTGCAGGGCAGTTTGCAAAACCTAGATCAAATGCCACTGAAATAATAGATGGAGTAGAGTATCCAATTTATCGTGGTGATATTATCAATGATATAGAAGCTACAATGAAATCAAGAGAAGCTAATCCAAATAGAATGATTAAAGCTTACAATCAAAGTGCAGCAACACTAAATTTGCTTAGGGCTTTTGCACAAGGTGGATTTGCAGACTTAAATGAAGTGCATAAGTGGAATATGGAATTTGTCAAAAATAACTCATTTGGTCAAAAATATGAGGAAATAGCAAATAGAATCACAGAAGCATTAAAATTTATGGAAGCTTGTGGAATCAATACTCAAAATACAAAACAATTACAAGAAACAGAATTTTATACATCACATGAGGCGTTATTATTAAATTATGAAGAGCAATTATGCAGAAAAGATAGCTTGAGTGATAAATATTATGATTGTTCAGCTCATATGCTTTGGATTGGCGAACGCACTAGAGGACTTGATGAAGCTCATATAGAATTTTTGCGAGGTGTTGATAATCCTTTGGGTGTAAAAATAGGACCAAATATAACAAAAGATGAAATACTTAGATTGTGTGATGCTCTAAACCCTAATAACGAAGCAGGAAGACTTAATCTTATTGTTAGAATGGGAGCTAATGATATTAAAAATAAATTACCTGCTATATTAAAAGAAGTTGTTCCTGAAAAAAGGAAAATATTATGGAGTATAGATCCAATGCATGGTAATACAATAAAAGCTAGCACTGGATATAAAACAAGAGCATTTGATAATATATTGGATGAAGTAAAAAGTTTTTTTGAAATACATCAATCATATAATAGCTATGCTGGTGGAGTGCATCTTGAAATGACAGGTCAAAATGTCACAGAGTGTATAGGTGGTTCGCAAGAAATCACAGAAGCTAATCTTAGAAACAAATATGATACGAGATGTGATCCAAGATTGAATGCAACACAGGCAATAGAACTCGCATTTTTAATAGCTGATGTATTTAAAAGAAAATAGGATTCTATCTTTTTATTAATTTCATCACTTAAAACTCCAAAAGGAGTAAGAGCACCTAGAGTAAGTTTTGTAATTTTTATCAAATCATTTTTGGAAGCAAATTTTAATATTCTTGTGTTGCTTTGTCACCTTTGGGGTTATTAGATAATATTTTTTAAATTATCACATACAAAATAAACCCATTTTTTGGAAGCATTACTTCACTCAAATTTGCAATATCTACTCCAAATCCATTTGAAAAATACTTCTTAAACTATCTAAATTAGAATTATTTTTGTTTATTAAATTTTTGGTAAGTTTTTATGGTGCTGTGCTATGTTTTGGGATGAATAATTTATCCATATTTACACCCTCATGTTTTATAAGTTTTATCTTTGTTTTTATTCCACCTGAATAACCTGTCAGGCTTCCATTTGAAGATACAACTCTATGACATGGAATAATAATAGAAATTGGATTATGTCCGACAGCCCCACCAATGGCTTGAGCCGACATTTTTACTTTACCTTTTTCTTTTGCAATTATTTTTGCAATGTCGCCATAAGTTGTAACTTCACCATATGGTATTTCACATAGAATCTGCCAAACTCTCTGCCTAAAACTATTTCCAATAGGTGCGAGCGGTAATTCTGAAATTTCAGGTTTTTCACCTCTAAAATATCTATCCAACCAGTTTTTAGCTTTCTTAAATATTTCAAGGTTATGATTTTCAATCATTTCAGAATCAATAGTGTCACCAAAATATTTTTGTCCCTCCATCCAAAGCCCGACAATATTTTCTTTCTCATCACAAGCGAGGGTTATACTCCCTATTGGTGAATTATAAATTGTTTTAAAATAAGATTTATCTTTCATTTTTTACTCCTATTAAATAAGTTTGACTTTAATATCTTTTATAAAATTCTTTCATGCAATCTTTGCAGAAAAAAACCTGCACTAATTAATTCTTTAAATTTGTTATAAAGCTTAATTTTTCTAAAGGAATTTTTGTAAGCTAACTTAGGTTGCAAGCTATTTTTTGTTAATTTAATCCTAAAATAAAATCCAACTTTTATCATTTTTTATTACCTGCAATTTTTATTTCTTGTCTATCTTTTTTTACTTTAGTTTGTTTTATTGGTGCATAATCTCTCATCCCATCTATTACACCACCTGCAACTGCCCAAAAATATAGACTTGCAACAGAATAATAGGGGGAGAATCTTTTTTTGTATTTTTCAAAAAGAGATTTAGTGATTTTTTTGTGATGATAAACCATCCTTATTCCTCTTTGAATCGCTAAATCACCATAACTAAATACATTTTTTCGTTCCATACAAAAAAGTAAAATCATTTCAGCAGTCCAAACCCCGATACCTTTTAAAGCTGATAATTCTTTAATTACATCTTCATCAGTTTTTTGCCATATTGCTTCCAAATCAAATTCATCGTTTTTAATTTTATTTGCAAAATCTATTATGTATTCAGCTTTTTTAAAAGTCATACCAAAAGATTGCAGTTTTTTAATCCATGCTTTTAATATAGTATCCGTATTGACAACTTTTAAATCATCTTCAATTCTTTGCCAAATTGTCTTCTGTGCTTTTGTTGAAATCTGCTGTCCTATAATATGGTGAATAACTGCTGAAAATAGATCTTTATCAATAGTTCTATTAATATGTCCGATTTCATCAATAATTAGAGCAAGTTTTTTGCATTTGCTTTTTAAATATTGAGTTTCTTTGTTATCATATTTAAAATGCATTTTGACAACTGCCTTTTATTTAAATTGATAAAATTTAGTTAAAAATATCATGATATTACCTAAAATCATTATAATATTTTCAAAAAAATAAAAAATACTAATTGAAAAAATATAAACACCACCTTGTATTTTGGCATGTTTTTGACATAACTATATCTATATTAAATCATAATAAATTTGGATAAATAATATTTTTTTCAAAATTATATTTTCTTTAAGCATAGTTTAAAGAAACGGAATGTATTATTTCATTTCTCTTTTACAGAAAAGAGGCAAAAAGCTTTGAAATATGCCTTATATGCAGTTCTTAGTTAATTTTGCTTTTTAGAAATTGAGAGCGTTCTATTTTATTTTTTAATTTATTAATATCCTTGATATTTTAAATCATTATTTAGGTAGTGATCTTTGACAACTAAGCAAGACAAAACTAACATAATTTATTTTAATTTATTTTAATTTTTAAATTTAAAATAGTTTAGTCTTATTTTAAGATACAACTTGTCTATATACTTGTATATTATTTATATAGTATATTTTGATTTTTAATTGAGCTAAATTATGGATTTTACTTTCATTTTTACGGAGAGTTTGATCCTGGCTCAGAGTGAACGCTGGCGGCGTGCCTAATACATGCAAGTCGAACGATGAAGCTTTTAGCTTGCTAGAAGTGGATTAGTGGCGCACGGGTGAGTAATGCATAGGTAACATACCCTTTAGTCTGGAATAGCCACTGGAAACGGTGATTAATACTGGATACTCCCTACGGGGGAAAGTTTTTCGCTAAAGGATTGGCCTATGTCCTATCAGCTTGTTGGTGAGGTAATGGCTCACCAAGGCTATGACGGGTATCCGGCCTGAGAGGGTGAACGGACACACTGGAACTGAGACACGGTCCAGACTCCTACGGGAGGCAGCAGTAGGGAATATTGCTCAATGGGGGAAACCCTGAAGCAGCAACGCCGCGTGGAGGATGAAGGTTTTAGGATTGTAAACTCCTTTTGTTAGAGAAGATTATGACGGTATCTAACGAATAAGCACCGGCTAACTCCGTGCCAGCAGCCGCGGTAATACGGAGGGTGCAAGCGTTACTCGGAATCACTGGGCGTAAAGAGCGCGTAGGCGGGATAATAAGTCAGATGTGAAATCCTATGGCTTAACCATAGAACTGCATTTGAAACTATTATTCTAGAGTATGGGAGAGGTAGGTGGAATTCTTGGTGTAGGGGTAAAATCCGTAGAGATCAAGAGGAATACTCATTGCGAAGGCGACTTACTGGAACATTACTGACGCTAATGCGCGAAAGCATGGGGAGCAAACAGGATTAGATACCCTGGTAGTCCATGCCCTAAACGATGAATGCTAGTTGTTGCCCTGCTTGTCAGGGCAGTAATGCAGCTAACGCATTAAGCATTCCGCCTGGGGAGTACGGTCGCAAGATTAAAACTCAAAGGAATAGACGGGGACCCGCACAAGCGGTGGAGCATGTGGTTTAATTCGAAGATACGCGAAGAACCTTACCTAGGCTTGACATTGATAGAATCTGCTAGAGATAGTGGAGTGCCACTTTTGTGGAGCTTGAAAACAGGTGCTGCACGGCTGTCGTCAGCTCGTGTCGTGAGATGTTGGGTTAAGTCCCGCAACGAGCGCAACCCTCGTCCTTAGTTGCTAGCAGTTTGGCTGAGCACTCTAAGGAGACTGCCTTCGTAAGAAGGAGGAAGGTGAGGACGACGTCAAGTCATCATGGCCCTTACGCCTAGGGCTACACACGTGCTACAATGGGGTGTACAACGAGAAGCAATATCGCGAGATGGAGCAAATCTCTAAAACATCTCTCAGTTCGGATTGTAGTCTGCAACTCGACTACATGAAGCTGGAATCGCTAGTAATCGCAAATCAGCTATGTTGCGGTGAATACGTTCCCGGGTCTTGTACTCACCGCCCGTCAAACCATGGGAGTTGTATTCGCCTTAAGCCGGGATGCTAAATTGGCTACCGTCTACGGTGGGTGCAGCGACTGGGGTTAAGTCGTAACAAGGTAACCGTAGGTGAACCTGCGGTTGGATCACCTCCTTTCTAGAGATACGAATTAGCATTCATTTGTCTAATTTATATTTATTATATTTTATGTTAGCTTGCTTAGTTGTCAGAGATTACTTATTGCCTATATTTAGGGGCTTATAGCTCAGGTGGTTAGAGCGCACCCCTGATAAGGGTGAGGTCGGAGGTTCAAGTCCTCCTAAGCCCACCATAAAGGGGAATTAGCTCAGTTGGGAGAGCGCCTGCTTTGCACGCAGGAGGTCAGCGGTTCGACCCCGCTATTCTCCACCATTTGGGTATTAATAAAGTTTAAATATATGATTTATTTATTAAGTCATATATTTAGATTTTATATAAAATCTAAAAGTTATTTTAAAATTTAATGTTAATAGCCAATATAATGAGACTACAATAATGTTTTATTTAATTTATATTTTAGATTGAATAAGGCAGTGCAAATTAGAATACATATATTATAAGCTTTAAAGAGTAAATGGTGGATGCCTTGGAAGTCAGAGGCGATGAAGGACGTACTAGACTGCGATAAGCTATGGGGAGTTGTCAAGAAGCTTTGATCCATAGATTTCCGAATGGGGAAACCCAACTAATAGCAATATTAGTTACCTAATAAGGAGCAAACCTAGGGAAGTGAAACATCTCAGTACCTAGAGGAAAAGAAATCAATAGAGATTCTCTTAGTAGCGGTGAGCGAACGGGGAAGAGGGCAAACCGAATGCTTGCATTCGGGGTTGTGGACTACAATATCCATTAAAATAATCTAGCAGAAATACATGGAAATGTATACGATACAGGGTGATAGTCCCGTATGCGAAAGGTTATTTTTAGGTAGTAGTATCCAGAGTAGGTCAGGACACGTGTAATCCGGACTGAAGCAGGGGAGACCACTCTCCAACCCTAAATACTACTGACTTACCGATAGCGAACCAGTACCGTGAGGGAAAGGTGAAAAGAACCGTGGTGAACGGAGTGAAATAGAACCTGAAACCATTTATTTACAATCATTCGGAGCCCTATGATTTATCAGGGTGACGGACTGCCTTTTGCATAATGATCCTGCGAGTTGTGGTATCTGGCAAGGTTAAGCAAACGCGAAGCCGTAGCGAAAGCGAGTCTGAAAGGGCGTTTAGTCAGGTGCTGCAGACCCGAAGCTAAGTGATCTATCCATGGCCAAGTTGAAGCGAGTATAATAGCTCGTGGAGGACTGAACTCGTACCCATTGAAACGGGTTGGGATGAGCTGTGGATAGGGGTGAAAGGCCAAACAAACTTAGTGATAGCTGGTTCTCTTCGAAATATATTTAGGTATAGCCTCAAGTGATAGTAATAGGGGGTAGAGCTCTGATTGGGCTAGGGCTGCTCACCGCGGTACCAACCCCTGTCAAACTGCAAATACCTATTACCGTATCTTGGGAGTCAGGCGGTGGGTGATAAAATCAATCGTCAAAAGGGGAACAACCCAGACTACCGAATAAGGTCCCAAAGTTCTATTCTAAGTGGAAAAAGATGTGTAGTTACTTAGACAACCAGGAGGTTGGCTTAGAAGCAGCCATCCTTTAAAGAAAGCGTAACAGCTCACTGGTCTAGTGATTATGCGCTGAAAATATAACGGGGCTAAGATAGACACCGAATTCGTAGATTGTGCTGATGCACAGTGGTAGAAGAGCGTTCGTATTGCGTTGAAGGTATACCGGTAAGGAGTGCTGGAGCGATGCGAAGTGAGCATGCAGGAATGAGTAGCGATAAAATATGTGAGAATCATATTCGCCGTAAATCCGAGGTTTCCTACGCGATGCTCGTCATCGTAGGGTTAGTCGGGTCCTAAGATAAGTCCGAAAGGGGTAGTCGATGGAAAATAGGTTAATATTCCTATACCAACCATTGTGTGCGATGGGGGGACGCATAGGGCTAAGCGATGTTAGCGGATGGAAGTGCTAATTTAAGAGCGTAGATTGAGGGACAGGTAAATCCACCCTTGTATTTGAAACTCTATGAGCTTCTTGCGGTCTTCGGACCAAGAGGAGTATCGCTGATGCCGTCGTGCCAAGAAAAGCCTCTAAGTTTAACAGTGGTTGCCCGTACCGTAAACCGACACAGGTGGATGAGATGAGTATTCTAAGGCGCGTGAAAGAACTCTCTTTAAGGAACTCTGCAAACTAGCACCGTAAGTTCGCAATAAGGTGTGCCTAATATTTAGGTCTCAGCAAAGAGTCCCTCCCGACTGTTTACCAAAAACACAGCACTTTGCAAACTCGTAAGAGGAAGTATAAGGTGTGACGCCTGCCCGGTGCTCGAAGGTTAAGAGGATTAGTTAGCAGCAATGTGAAGCTTTGAATTGAAGCCCGAGTAAACGGCGGCCGTAACTATAACGGTCCTAAGGTAGCGAAATTCCTTGTCGGTTAAATACCGACCTGCATGAATGGCGTAACGAGATGGGAGCTGTCTCAAAGAGAGATTCAGTGAAATTGTAGTGGAGGTGAAAATTCCTCCTACCCGCGGCAAGACGGAAAGACCCCGTGGACCTTTACTATAGCTTGGTACTGCAGATGGGAATATTATGCGCAGGATAGGTGGGAGACTTTGATATCTTTACTCTGGTGAAGATGGAGTCATCCTTGAGATACCACCCTTAATATTTCTGTTTGCTAACTGGCTTGAGTTATCCTCAAGCAGGACAATGCCTGGTGGGTAGTTTGACTGGGGCGGTCGCCTCCTAAAAAGTAACGGAGGCTTACAAAGGTTGGCTCATTGCGGTTGGAAATCGCAAGTTGAGTGTAATGGTATAAGCCAGCTTAACTGTAAGACATACAAGTCAAGCAGAGACGAAAGTCGGTCATAGTGATCCGGTGGTTCTGTGTGGAAGGGCCATCGCTCAAAGGATAAAAGGTACCCCGGGGATAACAGGCTGATCTCCCCCAAGAGCTCACATCGACGGGGAGGTTTGGCACCTCGATGTCGGCTCATCGCATCCTGGGGCTGGAGCAGGTCCCAAGGGTATGGCTGTTCGCCATTTAAAGCGGTACGCGAGCTGGGTTCAGAACGTCGCGAGACAGTTCGGTCCCTATCTGCCGTGGGCGTAGGAAAGTTGAGGAGAGCTGTCCTTAGTACGAGAGGACCGGGATGGACATGCCACTAGTGTACCAGTTGTTCTGCCAAGAGCATCGCTGGGTAGCTACGCATGGATGTGATAACCGCTGAAAGCATCTAAGCGGGAAGCCAACTCCAAGATTAATTTTCCCTGAAGGTCGCAGCAAGACTAGCTGCTTGATAGGGTAGATGTGTAAGCATAGTAATATGTTTAGCTGACTACTACTAATAGACCGTTTGGCTTATTTTTGTATTTTGATTTTGGCACTGCCTTATTCAGTCTATATTTTGGCTATTAACTTTAAAAAAAGAGAAAGTAAAGAATATTTATTATGATATTTTTTATTTTCTCTTTTCCTTGTGTCTATAGAGAGAGGGCTACACCCAGATACCATCCCGAACCTGGCAGTTAAGCCTCTATTCGCTGATAATACTGCACCTTTCAGGTGTGGGAATGTAGGTTGATGCAGGGGTAGAGAATATTTCTTATATAAAACTTCAAATATTTATTTCATTTATATAATTAAATTGTTATAATGGGCTTCTATTTTATTTTTTAGGAGTTGTTGTATGTATAGAATTATTTTATCCTTAATATTTTGTATATCATTTTTATTTGCTGGGGTTAATATCAACACTGCTGATAAAAAAGAATTGATGACATTAGATGGTATAGGATCTAAGAAGGCTGATGAAATTATCAAATATAGAGCAAATAATAAATTTAATTCTGTTGAGGATTTGAAAAAAGTAAATGGAATTGGAGATAAGCTATTTAATAAAATTAAAGACAAAATTAGTGTCAATGATAGTAAATAAAAAAACTTTATAGAATCTAAGTAGTAAAATACTATTTAGATTCTATTATTTATCATATATAAAATATCTATTAATCTTGAAATATTATATATCTTTTTAATGCAAATATTTATTTCAAAGTCATCTATAAATTATCTATACTCCATAGTCAAGATTTGTCTTTATAATATTTATATTCTAAAGATATGACTATCTTGTTAATTAAATAATAAACTTTAAGTTCATAAGTTTTTTATAGCTTAAATTATTAAAATTGTAAGTTATACTGTTCATCAAGCTTGATAAATAGTGGGTGGGGGAGGTAAAATAGAATGTTTATATTTAAGAAATTAAAATAAAATATTTAAAATTTATAAAAGATTGCTTATACATTGTAGAATCTATTTTTCTACAATGATACTTATTTTTTTATCTTTTATGATTATATACAGCTCTTTTATTCCTCTAAATGTATATCCACTATCAGCTCTATAGTCTTCTAAGAATGTTATTCTAAATATCTCTTTGCCATCATTATTTGGATATGGAATAATATTGATATTTGTAAATGTTATATTTTTCTTTTCATCTTTATCAAATATACGTTTTTTAAAAGCTTTAAATTCATTTATTTTCATACCATCAAATCTTACAAAACTTTCATCATAAAATGAAAGATATAAATTTAAATCATTATTTATCCATGCATCTCTCCATACAAAAAGAGATTGAAGAATATTTGCAAAGGTATCTTTTGATACTTCTTTAATAGGTTTATTACTCGTTATAAGCACAGAATCTTTATAATCTATAACCTTTTCATATTGAAGCAATATATTATTTTCTATTGCAATGCAGCCTTTTGTATTTTGTTCGCTTCTATCGCCATTTAGTGGAAGTCCATGTATCCATATACCATATCCAGTCTTTTTATTTAACTTATCATATAAGTTTGGATATGAAGTAACAAATGCTAAAGGCCCATAATATTGATCTAGATTTTGTAATTTTTTTGTCAAATCATATACACCAATAGGAGTGGCTAAATCACCTTCTTTTAATTTATCCCCTTTATTTGCTCCAAAAATTGCATTGCTATTTCCAATTTGTGATAGTTTATTGTTTTGAATCTCAAATAATAATAGATTATTATCTTCTTTTGAAGCCATAAAAACATATTTTATGCTTTCATAATATCCATATTTTGTATCTTTTGATTCTACGACAATATCCCAGTATTTTTTATCAATAAGATAACTCTCCAAAGTAGCTTTTATATTATTTAGCCCTTCATTACGATATTTGCTGATAATATCATACATTTCTCTATCAGGATTATTTATAACCAAAGCATGACTTGCAGTAACTAATAAAATAGTAATTAGAAGTTTAAACAAAGTTTTCCTTTTATTTTTAGTAAGATTTGTTATATATTTTATAATTTTAAAAATTATATCCTAATTCTTTTAAACTTTTTTTATTTTTACTCCAGCCTTTTTTTACTACGACTTCAAGTTTTAAAAACAATTTTTTACCACTAAATTGCTCTATTTTTTTTCTAGCATTTATTCCTATATTTTTTATTCCTATTCCTTTATTTCCAATAACAATAATTTTTTGACTATCTTTTTCTACTATGATATCAGCATAGATTCTATCACATATCTCATCTTCATAGATTTTTTTTATTATTACATCGCTTTGATATGGAATCTCTTTATTAAGATTATCAAATAATGCTTCTCTTATCTTTTCTTTATAGATTTCTTTTAGATTCTGTGTGCTTATAATCTCTGTATCGTATAGATAAGGGGATTTTGGTAAGTATTGTGTGATTTCATCAAGTAGGGATTCTAGATTTATATTTTTTTTGCTAGAAATTGGTATTAATGCTAGATATTTATCTTTATATTCTTGATATTGTGTGATTTTTTCAAGAATCTTTTCTTTATTTAGAGAGTCTATTTTACTTAAAATTAGTAGATGTTTTTTACCTTTGCTTAATTCTAAAAAATTTTTGTAATAATCAAGATTATCTGTTATTGGTGCTAGAAATATAATCAAATCACAATCATCTATTGCTTTTAGAGATTCTTGTAGCATGAATTGATTGAGTATTTTTTCTTTATTATGTAAGCCAGGTGTATCAACAAATATAATCTGTGCATCATTGCGCATTACTATTATATTCATTCGCTTTCTTGTTGCATTAATCTTATGAGAGACAAGCGCTATTTGCTCGTTGATTAATGTATTTAATAATGTACTTTTACCAGAATTAGGTCTTCCAATAATAGATACAAAACCAGCTTTAGTCACTATAAGATAACCTTATTATAAAATATATCTTGTTGTATCAGCATTTTGTATGATTGAATTTAATTTTTCTTCAATTTCTTTTTGTGTGATATTTATATTTTTATCATCTATATTTGGAGCATCAAAGCTAATATCTTCTAATACTTTTTCAACTATTGTATGAAGTCTCCTTGCTCCAATATCTTCTGTTTTTTCATTTGCAAGAAATGCAAATTTTGCAATTGCCCTTAGTGCATCATCACTAAATTCAAGCTTTATTCCTTCAGTCTCAAGCAATAATTTATATTGCTTGATGATAGAATTTTTTGTTTGTATTAGAATCTTGTATAAATCTTCTTCACTTAAGCTATCTAATTCAACTCTAATTGGGAATCTACCTTGCAATTCAGGTATCAAATCACTAGGTTTGCTAAATGCAAATGCTCCTGCTGCAATAAATAAAATATAATCAGTTTTAATAGAGCCATATTTCGTCTCAACAATACTTCCTTCTACAATAGGAAGCAAATCTCTTTGCACACCTTCTTTGTTTGGATTCTGTTTGCTTTGATTTTGATCTGTTGCAGTTTTATCGATCTCATCGATAAAAATTATTCCACTTTCTTCAGCCCTTTTTAGTGCTTCTGTTTTTATTTCATCAATATTTGTTATATTTTCTATTGCTTCATTTTTTAGCAATTCTTTGGCTTCTTTTACGCTTGTTTTTATTTTTTTTGTTTTTTGTTGTTTTGGAAGTAATTCAATAATTCCAATATTTGGTAGAGGCAGTGGATTTAGCGGTGCTTCTATGATTTCTATCTCAACTTCTAAGTGATCAACAGAACCATCTTTTACTTTTTTTGTCATTTTATCAAATGATATTTTGTATTCTTCTTTTTTTGTTTCATTTGCAGTATTTGGAAGTGGTGGAATGATGCTTTTTACAATCTTATCAATAATATATGAATCTATTTTATCTGTATTTTTATCTCTATATTCATTTTTTACCAAGTTCATTGATGCATTTACTAAATCTCTTACCATAGATTCTACATCTCTTCCAACAAATCCAACTTCTGTATATTTTGAGGCTTCAACTTTGATAAAAGGAAGTCCTAGTATTTTTGCCATTCTTCTGCTTATTTCTGTTTTACCAACTCCGGTATTTCCTATCATTAGTATATTTTTTGGCACTATTTCTTCTTGTATATCTTTTGGTAGTTGCATCCTTCTATATCTATTTCTTAATGCAATCGCAATAGCCTTTTTTGCTTTATCTTGACCTATGATGTATTCATCAAGATATTCAACTATTTCTTTTGGTGTTTTATTATCAGTCATATTTTAGTTTATCTCCAATAATTTGATATTTGTATTTGTATAAATGCAAAGCTCCCCTGCAATTTTTAAAGATTGTTCTACTAAGATTCTCTCATCGATATTTTCAATATTCCTATCAAGCGCTCTTGCCGCAGATAAAGCATAATTTCCACCACTTCCAATTGCAGCGATTTTCCCATCTTCTGGCTCTACTACATCACCAGAGCCACTTAAGATATATATATTTGTTTTATTTAAGACAATCATCATTGCTTCTAGTTTTCTTAAATATTTATCTTTTCTCCATTCTTTGCTAAAGTCTATCACAGAACGTTCAAGATCGCCCCTTTTATTTTCTAGAATCTTCTCAAACATATCAAATAGACTAAAAGCATCAGCGGTGCTTCCTGCAAATCCACTTAGTATTTTTCCATCATATAATGATCTAATTTTTGTAGCATTACCTTTTAATATGCAATTTCCAAATGTAACTTGCCCATCTCCACCAATTACGGCTTTATTTTTTCCTTTGTATGCAAGTATAGTCGTAGCTTCAAACATAATTTATCCTACCTTTTAAAAATTATTGTGCTTGAATATCGACTTTACATATTGCATGCAAACCAAATCCTAGCTTTAAATCAATCTCATATATTCCAGTGCTTTTTATTGGAGTTTTTAAATCAAGTGCTTTTTTATCGATATCTATATTATGGGATTCTTTAAAAGCTTGTGCTATTTCTTCTTTTGTGATTGCTCCATACAAAGAGCCATTAGCACCAGTTTTTCTAGTTAATACAAGTGTTAGACTTTTTAATTTATCTGCTAATTGTTTTAATTCTTCTATCAATGCAGCTTCTTTTTCTTTTTTTATTTTTTCTTCTTTTTTGTATCTATTGATAGTTTCATTTGTTGCGACTTGAGCCATTCCTTTTGCTATTAAAAAATTTTTACCATATCCATCTTTTACTTCGCATATATCGCCAGCTTTTCCTAATGATTTTACTTCTTTTAGCAATAAAACTTTCATTATTTTTTCCTAAATTTTAAAGTTTTGTATAGATTGTTTTAATATCCAATTCAATAATTTTTAGTTTATAATTTGTTTTATATTCTATCAAAAATAATTTAAAGATTGATATTTTATTAAGGTAATTTATTTACTATGGGTTTTAAATATTTAGATTGTATTTTTATTGTTTTTATTTGTATTTTTTTCAATGCATGTGCCTCTATGGGCGATATAGAAAAACTAGATACATTATATTATCAAAATAACAATCTAGCAGATTCTTATAATTATTCACAAAAATATGTTAAAGATGATTTTCTTTGGGCGCTGCAGAGTGGAATCCTTGGATTTCAAATGGGTGATTTTCAAAATAGTATTGATAGCTTTAATATGGCAGAAGTTTATTTTGAGATTAATTCACAAGAAAATGTATTTCAAAACGCATTTAAAACTATTATATCGGTATTAGTTAGCAATGGTATGTTTAAATATTATGGTAATTTATATGAAGCTACATTTATTAATTATTATAAAGCATTGAATTTTATGATGCTTAAAGATTATGCATCATCTAGAGTTGAGTTTAATCGTGCAAATGATAGACAAAGAAGGTCAAAAGAGTTTTTTGCTAGTAGAATAAATCAGATTCAAGATACAATAAACAATAGCAATATGGAAAATATTAACGATATAAAGACGCTTCAATCTATGGATTCTATATACAACGCACAATACAAGAATCTAGATAGATTTAAAGCATATGATGGATATATAAATCCAATGGTAAGCTATGTATCAGGAATCTTTTTTTTATTGCAAAATGATTTTAATAAAGCAAATGATTTATTAAAAGAATCTTATGCAGTCAGTGGAGAAAGCAGAATCTTAGATGATATTTTGTTATTAAATAACAGAAAGGAAAATATAGATACAAAAAAATATACTTGGATATTTATAGAGGATGGACAAAGTCCAAAAAAATATGAAATGCGTCTTAATGTGCCATTATTTTTGCCAGATGATATTATATATTTTAATATTGCTTTACCTAAGTTAGATTCTGGGAAAATCTTTCATTATAAATATTATATAAGCTTAGATTCTAAAGATTCTATCAATAGCTTTGAATTATTAAATATAGAATCTATGGTTTCAAATGAATTTAGTATAGAAATACCATATATTATCATAACATCATTAATTTCATCAACATACAAAGCTTATTTACAATCAATCTTAAATAAAAATCTTGGTCTAATTGGCAGTATAGGCGGAATGCTCTTTAGCTCGATTAGCGCAAATGCTGATATTAGAAATTCTAGAATCTTGCCACTTAGATTCTTGGCAATTAGAGTAGAAAATAAAGAACAAGTATTTAAACTATTTGGTGATAGAAAAATGTTATATAGTTTTATGCTTGATAATGATTGTAAAGAATTGTGTTTAAATAGGGATAATATTGTTTATATTAGAGTTATGCAAAATGGTATAATTAGCATTTTAACTCATAGCATAGGAGGTTAAATGAAGTATCTTTTTACACTAATTTGTATTATATTTGTTGGTTGTCATACAAAAACACAATATATAGAATTGGATCAATCTAAAGAATATACAACCACAGGTCTTGATTATCATGATATAGCAAATGCAGCAGAACAAAGTGTAAAATCGTTATTATCTAGTGGATATGCAAAAAGATTAGATTCAAGTAAGCCAAAGGTGCTTGTAATATCTGATGTGTTAAATGATACAATGCAGATGATTAATACAGAGCAATTAACTAGGAAAATAACACGAGATTTGCGAAATAGTGGAAAATTTATTTTGACATTAGCACTTAGTAGTAATGGATCTAGCAAAGATCCCATGATTGATATATCAAGAGAAGCTAGGGATAATGCAGAGTTTAATCAATACACTACAATAGAGCAAGGTGAGTTAATAGCTCCAGAGTTGTCATTATCTGGAAGGATTGTGCAAAAAAACGCAAGAGTATCTTCATCAGAGCAAAGAATAGATTATTATTTTTTATTAACATTAGTTGATTTAAAAAGCGGTCTTGTTTTGTGGGATGATGAGGTAAATATCATAAAGTTAGGTAGCAATAAAAGTGTTGCATGGTAAAACTATGTGGCATTTTAATATTTAACAAAGTATAATTTTAAATTTCAAAAATAAGGATATATTATGAAAATGATTTCACTAAAGAAAGTATCATTTATTTTAGGGTTTATGATGATTATTGCGGGTTGTTCATCAAAATATGGACTTGGTGAGGGTGCAAGTAGCATAACAGAAGCAGCACTAAAGGCAAATAATTTATTAGATGCACCATCTTGGATTTTAAATGGTGGTAGAGAAGGTCTTAGTGCTATTGGTTCGGCAGATATTACTAAAGCAGGATTACAATTTGCAAGAAATGAAGCTTTAGCTATGGCTAGAGATGAGCTATCTAGAATGATTTCAACTAAAGTCGAAGGATTAGTAAGCAGTGCAGTTAGTCAATCTGTAGGAAATAATGCATATGATTCTATTGTTGAGAAATATAGCGAGCAAATCACAAGACAAATTGTATCTCAAAGTCTAGTTGGCTCAAAGCAAATGGATACTTGGATTTCACCAGATGGAAAGCAAATTTATGTATTAGTTGAGCAAGATGAAACACTGTCAGATAAGATTCAAAAAAGCATAATACAAAATATCTCAAAAGACAACAATATGCCGGTTCAAAAAGATAAGTTTTTAGATGCACTTAATAAAGCATTAAGCAATGGTTTCTAAACTATGAATTTAATAAAGGCTTTAGTATTCTTTAGTTTTTTTATTATATCTTGTAGTAGTGTTACACAATATCCTAGCTGGTATTTATCAACCAATAAAGATTCTAGCTATTTATATGGAGTTGGGTCATCAAATAATCTACAAGATGCAAAGTTTGAAGCACTCAATGATATAGCTTCTCAAATATCACTAAGTATAGAATCTGATATTAATATATCAAAAGAGCAAAAAAATGAGAATCTTTCTAATGTAATAAATAGCAATATTGGTGTTAATGTAGGAGATATAGAGCTAGATAGCTTAGAATATCCGTTAGTTGAAGAGATAGATAAGGTATTTTTCGTCCAAGCAAGGATAAAAAAAGATATAATTATCTCAAAACTTAATTCAAATATTAATTTTTATGTAACTGATATTAATAATATTTTAAATTCTATTAAATCTTCTATGTGCAGGACTTTATCACCAAAACATAAGCATAATCTTTCTTTATTTATGTCAAAGATTGATTTATATAGCAAGCAAATAAAAGCATTAGGTGGTGTTGTATCAAATCAAGCATTAATTGATTCTGTAAATCAAGTATTGCAAAATCAACCAACAGCTTATTATGCTTCATTTGTCCAAGGTGGAAAAGGTGATGATTATTCATTGATAGAGGCATCTTTACTTAATGAATATAATAAATTTTTTGATATACAAAGCAAAGATTCTAAAATATATTACATAGAGAATAGATATAACATCACACGCACTATTAGTTCAGTTGGTATAAAGTTTTATTCAAATATTAAAGATTGTAGCAATAATATAATTTTTAGCACTTCAATTGATGTAGATTCTAAAGATATTAATCTAGCAATAGATAGATTTAAGGCTCAACTATATAAAAAAATTCAAACTTGGGTTGAGAGTTAATAAAATAGGTAAAAAGGGCTTATAGTGAATAAGATATTGATCCCAATATCTGTTGTTGTATTGTGTTTTATATTTTATAAATTCCAAAGTAGCATAGAAATTGTCTCTGGTGTAGCTATCTTTTTATTTGGTATGTTTATCATGGAAGATGGCTTTAAAATGCTTAGTGATGGCTTTTTGGAAACTATGATGAAAAAAGTTACTAGCAATACATTTAATAGTATATTATTTGGTGCTATATCTACAACAGTTATGCAATCAAGCACACTTATATCATTATTTTCAATTTCATTTGTTTCTGCTGGAATTATTTCATTATTACAGGGTATTGGCATTATATTTGGCTCAAATCTAGGAAATAGCACGGGTGCATGGATCATTGCAAGTATTGGCAATAAAGCTAATATTTCTGCCTTTGCTTTACCAATTATCGCATTTGGTGTTATTTTTTTATTCCAAAAAACAAAAAAGATAAAAGGTGCAGGATATGTTCTTGCTGGAATAGGATTTATTTTTTTAGGTATTGCATATATCAAACTTGGCTTTGATGCTTATTCAAATACATTTGACTTTAGCAAATATAGTGTTGATGGCTTAAAAGGAATGGCTATTTTTACATTTATTGGACTTCTTGCAACACTTATTATGCAATCAACTCATGCAAGCTTAGTCTTGATTATTGCAGCACTAAGTGTAAATCAAATAACACTTGATAATGCTATGGCTTTAACAATCGGTGCTCAACTAGGAAGTAGTATCACAACAGGACTTGGGGCTCTTAATGCAAGCATTGATGGTAAGAGATTGGCTGTAGCACATATACTCTTTAACCTAACTACGGCACTTGTTGCGGTATTTTTTTCAAATCAAATTATATGGCTTGTAGAAATTATTGCTTCATTATTTGGTATTGTAAATTTGAGTTTTAAACTTGCTATATTCCATACTTTATTTAATATTATTGGCATAGCTTTAATGCTCCCAGTTTTATCAAAATTTGTTTATTATTTGACAAAATTTATTTCTAAAAGAACGCAAGATTCTATAAATAATCCTATTTATTTAGATAATTCCAAGATAAACTATGCAAATGCCTCTATTGATGCCATAAAAAATGAAACAAAGCATTTATATGACAATGCATTAAGCATAATTGTGCATAGTATAGGATTTGACAGAGGGCAGATTCGCTCATTTGAACCAATAGAAAAATTGATACAAGATAAGACTATGTTAAAAGATGATATTGATATTGATACTTTGTATGAAGAGAAAATAAAATTATTATCTAATGCAATTATGGAATTTACAACAAAAGCAAAAGCTTATATAAGTGATGAAAAACAGATAAAAGAAGTCTTTAGATTGCAAATTGCAGCAAAAAATATCCTAGAAGCCACAAAGCATATGCGTCTTATTCAAAAAAATCTACAAAAATACTCATTACATCCACACCAGCCTTTAAGTAATGAATATGACAATATGCGCTCCATGATGGCATATTTGCTAAGAAGTATAGAGGAATTAAGAATTGCATCTTTTGATGATAATTCATTAGCTTTGAAGAAGATTGTAAAATTTAAAAAATCATTTGATTATGATGACCTTGATATATTAAACAAGATTGATTTGCTCATATCACAAAAATCAATAAGCATTTCACAAGGCACTTCTATGTTAAATGACTTATCATTTATGCGAAGTATTGCATTAAAGCTTGTTGAGGCTATAGGCTATCTCTATGATATAGAAATGTAATTTAGAATGTTTTAACGACTTTCTTTTTTAATCTATATCTTAAACAAAGTATATTTACTAAGATTTAAAAAAAGTTTTGGATTTATTATTTTTTGAATCCAAAATATAAGGCATTTGCCACGATAACGCAACCACTCATCACAATTGCTAAGATTAAAGGCGTGTTTGCATCTATTGCACCTACCACAAAAGAGATAAATCCAGCCAAAGCAAATTGCACAAATCCAAGCAAAGCAGATGCTGTTCCTGAATGATCTTTGAATCTTGCCATCGCTAAAGTAGTAGTATTTGGTGCAATAAAGCCCAGCATAGATAAGCTTATAAATAAAGAGATTTCAAAAAACCAAAAATTTGGTTCTAAAAAAGAATCAATAAGCAAGATTGACATAGCAATAAGATTCATAAAAAGTGAAACTGCTAATATTTTTTCTGGGTTGATTTTTCTAACCAATCTAGCACTAAAATATGCACAAGTAGAAAAGCCAAGAGAATTTATCCCAAATAATATGCCATATTCTTGCTCATTTAGTCCAAAAATCTTTGTAAAAACAAAGCTTGAACCTGTAATATAAGCAAACATAGCAGATAGAG
The DNA here is from genome assembly GCF_003364295.1 of Helicobacter sp. MIT 99-5507. NCBI lineage: Bacteria > Pseudomonadati > Campylobacterota > Epsilonproteobacteria > Campylobacterales > Helicobacteraceae > Helicobacter > Helicobacter sp. MIT 99-5507. Next base: position 63,108 of record NZ_NXLO01000003.1, on the reverse strand, counting down.
CAAATCCAGCAACAAAGCTATAAACTAAAAATGCTTTATCGCTTAGCACGGCTTTATAACCATCAATAATCTCTTTTTGAGAGAATTTTTTATTTTGTTTTGGCATACTTTCTTTCATGCCAAACAATACCATCAAAAATATAACAATACCAAGTAAAAATAATGCGCTAAATATATGATGCCAAGAAAAATATTTTAGCACGATTCCTCCAAAAGTAGGGGAAAGCATAGGGGCAAGCGAACTGCAAACCATCATTAAAGCAAAGATTCCAGCAGCTTCTTTAAACTCAAATGTATCATTAATAATTGCCCTTGCAATTACCACACCAGCACAACCACCTAACGCTTCAAAGAATCTTAGGATAATAAAGCTATGAATATTATCAACTAGCATACATCCAAGGCTTGAACTAAGGAAAATTAATAATCCTATTAATACAGGTTTTTTACGTCCAAAAATATCACTAAGAGGTCCATAAAGTAACTGCCCACAAGCAAAAGCAACAAAAAAGCTAGTGAGGCTTAGCTGTATTAGAAAAGGTGTTGTTTTAAAACTATTTTCAATATTTGATAAAGCAGGTAAATACATATCAGTAGAGAGTGGGGCTATACTTGAGAGTGTGGCTAGGATGATAACTAGCTTGATTTTAGCAAAGCCTTTTATTTGTGATTTTTTCTGCATATCTGGAATCCTTAAAGTGATTAATGTATGAATTAGCTTATGAGAGAATCTTATCTTGCCATTATATCACAATATTGGCTAATTAGATTTATTATCATCTTGTTTAATATAGCTAGATACAATATCTTTGTATGTGTAGAATCTAATAGATTTATAAAAGACTTTATAAAATTTGCTAATAGATTGTTATAATTTTTAAGATTCTAATAAAGACTAAAAGATTTTATCAAGGAAATAAAGCAATGAAGCCAAAATACAATTTTTTAAATAATACAAAATATGCTTTTAGTGGAATCTATTATATGCTAAAGATGGAATCTTCTTTTAGGATAGAATTGTGTGTAATAATCCCTGCTTTTATACTTTCTTTTTTTCTTCCTGTTTCCATGATAGAACATATCGCGCTTGTAGCAGTTTTGTTTGTCATTTTGATTGTTGAGTGTATCAACTCTGCAATAGAATCTTGTATAGATTTAATTACAGATAAATTCCATAAGCAAGCAAAAATTGCTAAAGATTGTGCCTCTTGTGCTGTATTTTTTAGTATTTGTTTGGCAGTTTTTATTTGGGTTATTATTTTGTGTAAATTGATTTTAAAATTTTTTTAATACAAAGTTTTGATTTTATTCCTTTGGTAGTGGCTAAAATCCAAAACCAAAGGCTAGAAAAAAGATTCTAAACTTTATTTATCCTATAAGTTTAAGTGCGATTGTTGAGCCTAAAATTAGGCTTAGAAAAAAAGTTTGCTTAGCTTTTTACTTTCTTTAAAAAAGATTATTCCAACAATGACAATCCCACCTAAACCAATTCCAGTCCAAATCGCATAAGCTACTCCAAGTGGAATCTCTTACATCACAATAGAAAGCGAGCTAAAAGAAAGCATAAACAAAAAGGCAATAATTCATGTGAGAGATTATCTGCTATCCCTTTTTCGTCATTATCTTCTTTGCTAACAATTTTTAGCCCAATTACTCCAATAAGAAGAATACATATAAAGATAATCTTTATTACATCAAATGGTTGTTTAAAAATGAGAATCTCACTTAATACCACACCAACCTGCCAAGCCCCACAAAAACAGAATAACCTATACTTACTTCAATCTTTTTTACAGCAATGAGCATAAGACTAAAAGAAGCTATTATAGTTCCTGCTCATGGAGTGCGAAAGTATCAGCATATTTTAGCCCGCTTACCCAAATCCACTCAATCATTGAGCCAAGAAGCAATGCTCCCCATGCCATATTTTACTCACTTGTATTTTCATACATTTCCTTTTATAAGAAAAAATAAGCTTGCAATAATATCAAAGGCTTTAAATAGAATCAGCATAAATATTTATTAGAATTTGTTTAGATTCTTGCTTTGTTTTTTAAAATATTTGTATTTTATTTTAGGTTTTTAAAATCAATTTTAAACATGCTTTTATCAAAAACAATTATATGAAATATCGCATCAAATACTTTTATATTGTATAAAAAGCCTTCCACGGCTACTTCTCTTTTTTTTGTGTCACCTTGCAGGGCATTGCCTTTGAATGTAACCTCACTATTTAATTCTATTGGTGATAGGAATTTTGTTTCTGCATATATAATCATCGAATTTGCTTCATTTACCGCACTCATAGCACAAAAAGATGCAGCATTAAATATAAATCCATGATGGATTAGCATATTATCATCCATTATCATAGATTCTGTTGGAATGAATTTTACTTCAGCTTTATTTTTTGTTTGTTTTATGATTTCTCCACATAAGTCTCTATTTATTTTTTTGCATACTTTTTGTTCGTCATTTGGTTGAAATAATTCATTATTATCCATATTTACCCTTTTGCTTTAAGATAGATTCTCTTTGGTGCTTGGTATCCTTCTATAGTTTTTGCTGGATTATTTTTATCTAAAAAGGATTCTAGGCTCTCTCCGTTTATCCACTCTGTTTTTCTTTGCTCATTTAGATTGGTTTTTTTTGTAGCAATAATTTCTATATCTTTAAAATTAGCTCGCTCTAGCCAATTTCTTAATGCACTAATACTTGGTATAAAATATACATTTTTCATCTTTGCATAACTAAGAGGGCTTAGGGCTATTGGTTTTATAGAATCTATTATAAGACAATCAAGGATTAATTCGCCATTTAGATTCAATGCTTGTTTTAGAATCTTTAGGCAATCAATCGGATTTGTCCTGTGATAAAGGACACCAAGACACAATATCGTATCAAATTTTATATCATAGTGGGTTAAATCCTGTATCCCTAGCATTTCAAATTTTATTTTGCTATCAATAAAATGATTTATAAAATCAAATTGACAAAAACAATGCGCACTCGGGTCAAAACCAATGATTTTTTTTGGATTTAATTCAAGCATCCTAAACATATAATATCCATTATTGCACCCAATATCAGCTACGATTTTATTATTTATATTTAGATGATTTTTGATTATATTGTATTTTATGGAGCTATTCCATTCACTATTTATAAGATTATCAAATATTTGAAATGGTCCTTTTCTCCATGGTTTTAGTTCATAAGCAAGATTTATAATATCTTCTTTATATTCTATATCGCTAGATTCTATTTTGATTATATCATCTATGGTTATATTGTATTTATCTTTTGGCATAGAGGCTATTTTATGCCTTAAGGAGGCTATATTTTTTGCCTCTAATTTTTGTTTTATAGTAATTCTATTTTTGTGGATATACAAAGATACTCTTTTGTATAATTTTTATATTTTCATCATCAACTGCATATGCCTCAATTGTAATTGGTATGATTTTATCGCTAGATTCTGTATTGTGATTTTCTAAAGTGTATAAATATACTCTTTTTCGCATTTTTTTACCCGCTTTTATCTCAAAACCTTCTTTTGGTAGTCTTATTTTTATATCATCATTATCTAGGATTCTAAAATAAAATGTATGCGCTTTATTATCTGTGTTTTGAAATAACATCAAATAGTGATTTTCTATTTCGCCATTTTCTAGAATCTTATAGCTTTCAGTTGAGCGATTGATATTAAGTAGCATTGTAGATTTATTTAATGATAGAGATACTGCAATAGATAGCGCAATGAGTAAAACTAATATATATCCTATTGTTTTTCCTCTAAAGTATTTTATTTTTGAGTTATTATCTATGCTATTTATACTGCTCCATCTAATAAGTGATACTTTATTTAATTTTTCCATCACGCTACTGCAAGCATCAGCACATTCAAGGCAGTTTATGCACTCAAGTTGAAGTCCTTTTCTTATATCAATATGTGTTGGGCATACTCTCACGCATTTATGACAACTTATGCACTCTCCATTAATTTCATTTTTGCTTAAAGCTATACCATTATTGTCATAGATTTTTGAGCCACGTTTTGTGTCATAGATAATAGTTTTTGTGTCATTGTCATATAAAACAGATTGCACTCTGCAATAAGGGCATACATAAATACAAAAATTTTCTTGAACAAAAATGATTTCTAGCGTAAGAAATGTGGTAATCGCGATGATAAAGCCTAGTAATATTTTGTGATTATTAAAATCACTAAGATAAGCAAAAAAATCGCTTGGTGGCACAAAATAAAATAAAAAATTTGATGCAGCAATAAATGACAAAATTGCCCAAATAAAAATTCCTATAGCTTTTTTTATCTTATTTTGAAATGAGCTTAAATCAGGCTGTTTTTGTTTATTTTCAATTGATTTTCTTAAACCTAGAATCTTTGTTTCAATAATATCTCTATAAATTACTCTAAAAATTGTATGCGGACAAGCCCAGCCACACCATGCACGACCTGCTAAGGTTGTAAGTAAAAAAATACCAACAAAAAGCATAATAAGCAAAAATGGCATTAAATATAATTCTTGCATATCAAAAACAACACCTAATATATGGAGTTGTTTTTTATCAAATGATAGTAAGAAAACTTGATTTCCATTGATGTTTATAAATGGCAATCCCATTATAATAATTGTTGTAATGATATACATTATATATCGTTTTTGTCTAAAATAAATATTTAAATCTTTCATCTCTAACTCTTTTTTTACAACTATATTTGTAGATTATTCTACAGATTACTTAAAAATTTAATAATTTTTACAAAGAATTTTATCACTTTAAAATATTTTTAAGATTCCACTACGGATTCTGGCTTGTTTTCTTTGTCATTAAACTTTGATGATTTTGCTTTAGGGCTTATTAAAATTGGACTACCCTTAAAATTAAATGATTTTCTTAAATAATTTATCAAATATCTTTTATAACTAAAATGCAAGGATTTTGGTTTATTCATCACTAATACAATTTCAGGCGGTGCATTTCTTATTTGTGTGGCATAATAAATTTTTACCATTTTCCCTTTATCGCTTGGAATAGGATGTCTTATCGTTGCATCTTTTATTGTAGAATTAAGCAATGCTGTTGGTATTCGCCTATTATAATTTTCATAAACTTCTAAAATCATATCTTTAATATCATTTATATGTCTTTTATTTGTAGCACTTGCAGTGATAATTGGCGCATAGCTTAGATATGCAAATTTTCTTTTTATTTCTTTTTGTATTTCTTGAAATTCACTATATCTTATATCCCATTTATTTAAAACGATGATAATTCCTAGATTGTATTTATCACTAAGTCCGCTTATCTTTTCATCTAAATCTACAAATGGCATTGAGCTATCGAGTATAAGCAAAACGATATTGCTAATTTCAAGAATCTTTTTTGTCCTATCTAGTGCGTATTTTTCTATACCCTCGATTTTTGATCTCTGCCTTATACCTGCTGTATCAACAAAATTTAGAATCTTATCTTTGTATTCTATTTTGTCATCTACTGGATCTATGGTAGTGCCTGCAATATCGCTTACAACTGAACGTTCTTTATTTAGTAAAGCATTTAAAATCGAGCTTTTGCCTACATTTACTCTACCAATGATGCCAATATTTATAATTTTATTAGAATCTTGTATGCAATCTTCTAGTATTGGGTCTTGATTTATTGCATTGTTTAGCTTTTGTGATACAAACTCTTTTAAACTATGCAATCCTTTATTATGCAAACTAGATATAAAAAATATATTTTTTGTGCCAAAGATTCCATATTCCCATGTATTTAGTCCATCTTTTTTCTTATCAATTTTATTGATGACTAATGTGGCATTTTTTAGTTTTCTAAAAAGTTTTATATCATAATCATCAATTCCTTGGCTTCCATCTATGACATAAAGCACTATATCATTATCATTAACAAAGGATAAAACCTTTTGCTTAATATCAATAAAAAAACCCTCTTCTTTTTGCACTATCCCTGCAGTATCACACAATAATGCTTCTATATCATTTATGATAATTGATTTAATATTTATATCTCTTGTTGTTCCGCTTATATCAGAAGTAATCGCGATTCTCTCTTTAAAAAAGCAATTAAACAACGAGCTTTTACCGACATTTGGTTTGCCTAGTATGATGATTTTATTCATATCTTTACTTTATCTTTATCTTAAATTATTTAGAATCATACCAAAACATTATCATTTGGTTATATATGAGATTTATTTTTAGTTTGTTTTTTGTGTCTATTTGTCTATATGGACTTGATTTTGATTTTGAAGTTGAAAATATATATCATTTAAATCAAAATGATTTTAGTGTAGAAAATGGAATCTTAAATATAAAACACATAAACAATAGAGATTATAACCAATCCAATAAAAGCATCACAACAAAAGATAGCAAAGTCGTAGTAGGCAAGAATCTTAAATTTTATTATCATACAAATAGATTTATAGATTTCAAAGAGGAATTGATAGAATTAGAAAATATAGATGAATATTATAGGGCAAATGTTGGAGACAAAGTGTTTAAAGATTGTTTTATCATAATAAAATTCATAGAATCCAAAAAAATGAATACAAAATCAAATGCTATTCTCTTAGATATTTCTAGTTTAGATTCTAATGCTTCCAAGAGAGCGTATTTTGCTTGTTTAAAAAGCAATAATTATATTTATTAGATATGTTAGTAAAAGCATTATTATTAAAACAACTCTATATTCGGCGACTTATAGGCGAAAATTATTGTGAAAATATTGATATAAATTTAAAAAAAGATGCGATATTTAAATCAAGTAATTTAGATGATGTGATAAAAAATTGCCATTTATGTGATTTATCAAAAGCTTCAAAAGAAAAGATTCTAGGTTTAAGTGGTGGAGTAAATAGTATAGTTTTTGTTACATTAAAGCCAATATTGCCATTTAGCGCAAGTGAGATAATGATAAAAAATATAGCAAAAAATGTATTTAATGAAGATTCTTATAGTTCATTTTCTATGATAAAATGCAATACAAATGTAAATATCACTGATAAATATATGTATATATGCAAAGAATATCTAAAATCACAAATAGATGCACTCAATCCAAGAATTATTATTTTATTTGGTGAAATTGTAGCTAGGCATATTTTGCAAACAGAAGAAAAACTAGAAAACCTAAGAGGCAGAATCTTAGAGAGCAAAAATCTTTTAAATAAGCAAAAGGATTTTATAGTAACATACGCTATCAATGATTTGCTAAAAAATCCATCATTAAAACCTCTTGCATTTGATGATTTTAAAATAGCAAAGGAATTTTTAAAATAATCATTTAAAATTTAAGGTGTATATAATGAAAGCTAGAATCTTATTATTGTTCCCATTATTTTTATTTTCAGAGCTATTCTCGCAAGAGAGTATTTTTTCAGATATCCCATCTGCTAGCATTGAAGTGATAGATATAAATCCAGAATTTTGTGATGATAAATGCTTATTTCAATTAAGTGAGGAGAAAAAGCCTTTCTCATTTGTAGCTAGATTTAATAGAGATATTATAAAAGATAGTGAGTTGCATAACTTAATGGAGATATACTCAAATAATATAGGGATTTATTATAAGCTTAGATTTAATCCACTTGGGAAAAGTCTTGAAGTGGCACTTTTGATGCCAAAAAAAATCATTGGCAAATATTCTACCACGACTATTGATACTATTCTTGCTTATTTATTTTCAAGAGATATAGATTTTAGATTTAAGATTTTTGATAGTTTAAATGAGGATTATGCTTCGCTTGTTAAAAGTGTAGAAGAAATAAATAATGAGCAGTTTCATTTTGTAATAGCTATTTTATCTAACAAAGATTCTATAAGCGCCCTAGATTCTATTAATGTGCCAATTTATATCCCTACAATGACAAATAAAGATTTGAGAGCAAAATCAAATATCGTATTTGGTGGAATTGATTATGAATCTCAAATCAATGTTTTGATGAGCAAAATAGATGAAGACAAGAGCGATGATAATAGCAGTAGTGAAAATAGCAATAAATCTATGATTCCAAGTCAAACTAGTGAAAACAAAGGTCATGGTGCAGTTATTAGCTATAATGATGATAGCTCTCTTGGGCAATATCTTGGTGAAATTGTAAAATCGCTAAATCCACCAATCTTTTTTGAAGAAGTTATCACAAACAAAATGGCAGCAAATTTTTCAAAGAATATCGAAGCAAATCAAGATATTTTATCTAATAGCAATATATTTTTAAATACACCAATTGTAAAGTCTGGATTACTTTTATCACAGCTTGATGTATCAAATAAAAAGCCCTCTAGGATTCTATCTACACAAGTAAATTATAATCCAGTTTTATTATCTCTTGTAAGAGGAAATGATACAAGCAATGTAATCATTGCAAATTCTATTAGTAAGACAGAAGAAAAATTAGTTGAATATGGAATATTATTATCAAGTGATTTGCAATATGATTGGGTGAATTACTCAACAGCACTTGGCATGGATTTGTTTTTGAGTGATATGTCAAGTGAATTTAGCAGATATTTTGTAGAATCTTTTAGCAAGAATCAAGCCATTTATAATATAAATTTATACAAAATAGAAAATGGAAACTTTGTAAATTTTGTTGATGATGTGGAATAAATATTGTTTTGTAGTAGTATAATAACCATTCTTATTTTATATAAAAGGAATTGACTTTGACTCTAGCAGATATAAAACAAGATAAAACTTATCTTATAAATAAAATCAATACAGATGATAATATATTAAGAGAAAGATTTGTTGCACTAGGTATTTGTGTGGGCACTTCTGTGCGTTTGCTTGAACGTTCAATCGATAGGGCTACAATAGCAATTATGACAAATAATACAAGAATAGCTTTGCGTGTGAGTGAGGCTAGAGAGGTTAGCATTAGGGAGATTGCTTGACAAAGAAAGATATATATAAAAACATAGAATCTATTTTTGTTGATAAATATAAAAATGCAAAAACAGAATTAAAATACAATAATTTATATGAATTATTAATTTGTGTTATTTTATCAGCACAATGCACCGATAAACGCGTAAATCTAATCACTCCAGCTTTATTTAAAAAATATCCAGATGTGCAAGCTTTATCAAATGCTTCACTTGATGATGTAAAAAAGCTTATTTCTACTTGCTCATTTTTTAATAATAAAGCAAAAAATATAATCAATCTTGCAAAGGCAGTAATAAGCGAATTTGATGGCAAGATTCCGCTAAATAGAGATAAATTAAAATCACTATCAGGGGTTGGTCAAAAGACTGCAAATGTTGTTTTGTTAGAATACAATAATGAGAATCTTATGGCAGTTGATACGCATGTATTTAGAGTATCACATCGTTTAGGTTTAAGTAAAGCAAAAAATGTAGAAAATACAGAAAAAGATTTAAATAAAATATTTAAACAAAACAGGCATATTTTGCATCAAGGTTTTGTATTGTTTGGTAGGTATATTTGTAAAGCATTAAATCCTCAATGTTTTGATTGTTTTGTTTATGATTTTTGTTCGTATAAAGATAAATTAAAAAAATAAAGGGTAATTTGTGGAAATATTGCAAAAAGCACTTTTATGCGCTATAAAAGACACTCTTAATGTTTCTATGATAGAAGATAAGATTCCTTTAAAGAGGGCATTTGTATCAAAAATAAGATTGGATTCTAGGACTTTTTATATTGCTACAAATAAAGCATTGTTATTAAAATTTGCTCTTGATTTTTTAAATGAAGAAAACCCAAGCAATGATACTTTGATTGATATTTCAAAAGAAATGGCAAATATAGCTATTGGTAAAGCAAAAGTATTATATGAGGAAAGTGGTATTGTTTTAAAGCTTGGGATTCCAGAATTTATTGGAAATAAAATAATTAATAATTACAATAAATGTATTGGATATAAAAGTCAAAATATGCGATGTAGTATATATGAAATTTAATATTTGGAGGAGCATATGGCTAAAGATGATATCTTAGATGATAGATTGGTGCATAATCCAAAGGATATTGAATTAGCAAAATATCTTCAAGAGATGATGGAGAATTATTCAGGTCTTCTTGATATGGATATCACTTTTAAATCCGAGTTAGGCAGGACAAAAGTAAGTATTGCAGAGATTTTAAAATTTGATAAAGGAACCGTTATTGATTTGCAAAAACCAGCAGGAGAGAGTGTAGAGGTATTTGTAAATGATAGAATAATTGGCAAGGGTGAAGTAATGGTGTATGAAAAAAGCCTTGCAATTAGGATAAATGAAATCTTAGATTCTAATGCAATAATTTATTATCTAACAAAAGACAAATCATAGATATAAATGCGATTTTTATTTTGCTTATTTATTCCATTATTTTTATATTCATTGGGTGTAAAAGACTTTACTATAACTTCAGATGATAAAAAAATAGAAATTATATTTTTGTTAGATTCTGCTTTTAATAGTAGCGTTTCAAGAAAATCTTCTAATACATTTGGTGCTATTATCCTAGAAAATACAATCTTTAATCAAAAAAAAATAACAGAACACACAAATCTAATAAAAAGAGTTGAGATTTTTCAACAAAATGATGATTTATATATCGTATTTGCAGAGAATGATTTTGATTTAAAATATTCTATTGATGTGCTTAATTCAAATAGAATCTTAAAAGTTGTTGTTGCTAAAAATGAAAGCATCTTTTCAAACTTGATTACAAATACAACAGCACAGCACGAGGGGCTTGAAAGTGCAATTAGTGCGATAAAAAATAATTCTAGTATATCTAATAATTATATCACTACAAAATCTCCATTAGAGCTAGAGACTTGGAGATATGTCGCTGTTATTATGGTATTATCCGCATTGCTTATTACATTGATTATTGTAAAGAAAAAAATGCAAATAAAAAATAAGGAATTTTCTTATTTTAAAAATACAAATAAATTAGATGATACTTCTTTGATAAATTTACCTATTAACAATGGTTTAGGTGTTAGTAAAATAATAAATATAGATTCAAAAAATAAAATCGTGGTGCTTGATAGAAAAGAGTATAAATATTTATTATTTGTAGGCGAACATAATAGTTTTATAATTGATAGAATCCAAAATGACGAATTTGACGAGGATATTAGCTTTAGCAAACTTTTAGAGATGAAAGAAGCAAGACTGCCATCTATCATAAAAGATTATAAACATGAAACGAAATAGGGTATTTTTAATTGCATTGATTGTTTCTATAATCCTGCATATTGCTACCTTTCTTTTCTTTTCTTTTCTTTTTGCCAAGGTTGATGATAAAATAAATGAGGATAAAAAAGTAAAGCTTGCTTTTAAAAGAGGTGGAGACATAGCCAAAAGCGATAGCACACTAAAAGAAAATACACCCATAACAAAACCTCCACTTCCACCGATACAATCACAACCTGCGCAAAATCCACAGCCAATGCCAGCAGAAAATAAAAATTTAAAACAAGAAAATAGTAAGCCAAAAGATTCTCAAGAAATAAAAGAGCAAACTTTGCCTAGAAGCTATGATCTCTCTAAACTCGAAGTATTTGATAAAAATATCAATTCAAGTATTCAACAAAGTCAAAGAGCCAATAGCATACAAGCAGATATTGCAAGAAAATTGCAAAATATTCCACAAGAGACGCAAAATGAAATAATGCAACTTTATGGAGATGAGCTTGGAGATTATGGCGAAGCAGAACAAGATTTTATTATCAATAATTTAAGAGATATTGGGCGGATTACTCAATATTATCTAAGCAAAAGAGGTTATCCGCCAGATGCAGGATATTTAGGACAACAAGGGACTAATGCTGTTGAGTTTTATTTGTATCCAAATGGTGATATTAGTGACTTAAAAATAATACAAGATTCTAGATCTATGATACTTGATAAAAATACTATGACTATAATACAAATAGCCTACAAAGACTATCCACATCCAACAACAAAAACAAAAATTAGAATATTTGTGAAATATTATATTTGGTAGTTTTTGTTAGCGTCATATATGCAGAATCTCAAATCCCGCCAAGCTCCTTTTTTAGCTCATCTTTAAATTGCATTTCTTTATTTTCTGTAAATACAAAGCATTTAAAAGATACAATAGAATCCTTTAAACTTTTAAGATAGTATTAAATTGATATTTGGAATCATATCCATTTTTAAAATATTCTAAAAATTTTAATTACCATATATTTTCTCAAGGAGTATTATTTATGATTAGGCTACCAAGTTTATTTTTTGTTGCTTTTATAGCTGTTTTTAGTCATGCTTTTGATATTTTTGAAGCAATAGAAAATAATTCTACACAAGATGTAAGAACTGCAATTGACAATGGTGTAGATGTCAATATAAAAGACAAAGATGGAATGACCCCATTGATACATGCAATATTTGAAAATGATTTAGATATAGCCGAGTTATTGCTAGATTCCGGTGCAGATGCTAATCTTGTTGCACCGGAATTGCCTATATTTATAGCTATTTCATTGGGCAATGTTGATATGGTTGAGATGTTGATAGATAAGGGTGCAGTATGGCAAGATATAAGAGATTCTAATGGCAAAACGCCTTTGATGATTGCATCTTTGCTTGATTCTTCGGATATGTTTGAATATATTCTTAGATTAGGTAGTGATATTAATGCACAAGATAATGAGGGTAGAAATGCATTGATGTATGCTTGCGATGCTCAAAAAAATAAACATGTTTTATTGCTAATAGCTTCTGGTATAGATGTAAATGCAGTTGATTATCATGGCAATACGGCACTTATGTTTGCGGTAGTAGATACTCCAAATAGTGAAACAATAGTAAAAATGTTACTTGATGCTGGAGCAGATAAAAATATAGAAAATAGTGATGGTGATACTGCACTTGATATCGCAAAACAAAATAATGCAAGTAAAGTTATTGCTTTGCTTTCTAAAGATTCTAATGGTGCAACTAATAAACACGCAAACAATGACATAGATATAGATGATTTACCTACTTTTTATGAAATCATTAGAAGTGGTGATTATAAAACTTTTAATCAATACATAAAACTTGGTGTTGATATAAATGGTAGAGCAAATGGTGATGATACTCCACTTATTGTTGCAGCAGCAAATGGACAATTACAAATGACAAAAGATTTAGTTTCACTTGGTGCTGATATTGAAGCTCAAAATGATATTAGTGCTACTCCATTAGTCCTTGCTTCTTTTCATGGATATAAAGAAATAGTGAAGTTTTTATTAGATTCTGGTGCAGATGTAAATGCAGTTGGCAAAGAAGATAATTGGAGTGCATTAATGTCTGCTGCTTCAAATGGCGATGTTGAAATTGCACAAATGTTACTTGATGCTGGAGCAGATAAAAATATAGAAAATAGTGATGGTGATATTGCACTTGATATCGCAAAAAGAGATGGTAGCACTAAAGTAGTAGAATTATTATCAGATGGTAAGGTTCAATCAAGTTTCAATAAAGAATCTTTTAGATCGGCTGTTATTAATGGAGATTTAGAGACATTAAAACAATTTTTAGATGATGGAGTAGATGTAGATACTCTTATACATTATGATGATGCAAATAGCACACCTCTTCTTGTTGCAAGCCAGCTTGGTTATGTGAATTTAGTAGAATTATTAATTGATAGAAAAGCAAATCTTGATTTTATAAATAATAATGGTGATAGCCCACTTATCATGGCTGCATACAAAGGTAAAAAATGGGTAGTCTCTTTATTAATAGAAGCTGGTGCAAAAATAGACATAAGAGATAGAGCATCATCTGCTACGCCGCTAATGATTGCATCATATCAAAATTATTATGACATTGTTGATATGCTAATAGATTCCAAAGCAGATATAAATGCAGTTGATATGGAGGGTTGGACTTCTTTGATGTCTGCTGCTGCAGCTGGAAATTTGGATATTATAGAATTACTAATAGATTCTGCTGCAGATGTAAATTTGGTAAATGGCGATGGCGATTCTGCACTTGATATCGCAAAAGATAAAGCATATGATATGATAAAAAATGCAGGTGGCAAGCCAGCTAGAGAGATATCTAGATTCTAAGAATCTAGATATTGATAACTTCTTCTTTTATAGAAAAAATAAATTTAACTCCAAAATATTACAAATAATATTTTTTTAGTGCATAAGTAAAAAAGTATTTAGAATAAATATTTAACCAATCTAAAAGGCTAGATTCTAAATTCTACATATCCTTTTAAAAAGCTTAGATTTCTTTTGTTTTCAATCATATAAGCACCAATTCCACCAATATTTACTCCAAGTGTGACATTCCACCTAAAACCTAGTGAATAAGAATTTTGAGTTATTCCATCTCCTTTAGAATTTCTAAGAAGTGCCATTAGAGCGACTTTGTTTATTTCTGTGCCAACAAATCCATAAAATGTTCTTGTATTTGCATTAAACATATTTGAAGTATTTATTCCATTATCAATTCCACCAGGTTCTATTACATCATATTCTTGATGGCTATGTGTTTCAAATCTTGACATATTCCCCATACTTGCCAATTCAAAATATGATTTCCATACTTGCATGTAACCACCACCAAATAATAATGAGCCATTGTTAAATGAATAATTTATTTCTTGATCAAACCATATTATAGAGCTATCCCCAGCTAAATTTGAATGTGAATGATCATGAGAGTGATCGTTTGTTATGTTATTTGTCTTTGAATTTAAATATGTATAATGCAATGTCGTAACATAGCTAAAACCTTCTTTTTTTACTAATTTAGATTCTACCTTTCCACCCACACTCCAAAAGAATTTATTCATAGCATAATAATAAGGTGCTATTGTTATATATGGAATATTTACATTAAGCCCAGCTGCCCATAAAAATTCATCATTATATGCATTTTTATATATATCAAAATTACTTACATGTTCTCTATTTGCATGAGCTTGCTCATCAACAAAATTTGCCCACACTTCAAATGAATTATATTGCGCATCAATGCTAACGCCTTGCACATAATGCTTTAGCCAATCTCTATCCTCATGATATCTACCCGCTGTTACATCAAAAAAATTATCCACTTTATAATTTATATATGCTTTATTTGTGAGGAATCTTGTATCTATATAATTATTAATAGCATTGTATTTTGGATATTCATAAAGAGGGGTGATAATATGTATGCCAAGACCAAAAAATAGTGTATTTTGCAAACTATATGTAAGATCTAGTGACGCACTAAAGGCATTATAATTATCTTTTGTTTTTCCTAGATTTGTTTTATTAAAAAGACCAACATGTCCAGCAAAACCATATTGTTTTGTGCTATCTTTATTCTCATTTTCTTTTGTATCATTATTTTCTATACTATCTAGTGTTAGTGGTGGGAGCAAGAGTAGATTTTCTAAAGATTGCGTACCTTGCACATCTTGTTTTATGTTTGATTCGTGTGCATTTAGTGCCATAGAAGCAATAATGCTAAATATTATATATTTCATATTTTTTCCTTACTTAATAGAATTTAATTTGTTTTAATCTAAAATAAGAGATTTTTTTTGTTTTACTAATTTATTTATTTCATTTACTAATGATAATGCGTATAATTTGCTTATTTCATCTTTTGTTTGCAATTTATCAATCCAAGTTGCGCATATATTTTTTAGGCTAACACCTTCGCTTTTATTGATATCAAAATAATTTGCTTCTTTTAAATAAGCAGCTGTATATATTGCTATTGCAAAATCTGTGAGTTTTGCTATATGACTCCAACCATCATTTTGTTGTTTGATTTTTCCTGTATATATCATGCAACCAAGTGCTAACCTAGAAGATATTTCTTCTGGATATACCCTGATTCTGCTTGGCTGTATTTTATTGAAATTTCCTTTTGATAAATCTGCTAATTGTGAATTTACAGAATCTCTTTGTATAAAAAAATCTACTATTTCTTTATCGCTAAGTCCTGCCTGTCTAACACTTGCTATATCATATTGATTAAAATTTTTAGATACATAATCTAATATTTCTTTATCGCTATAACCTTTTTTTCTAGCATCCACAAAGTCAAAATTAAAAGCATACATATTTGCAATCAATGCTGCAATAAAAATAAAGATTCTAAAAGGTTTAAATATCATTTGCCTATCCTTGTTACTTTAGATTGGAATCTATGGGCTGAATTCTATAATATTAAGTTTAATAAATCATAAATACATGTATAAAACTTGCATTTAAAAATAAAATTACCAAATAATTAAACAAAATTTGAATACAATTATAAACTATAAAAAATTATATTTAAGGTTTTTGTATTGGAATGGTTAAATGAAATACTAAATGAAATAAGCAAGTGTAGCCAAACTAAAGATTTAGAATTATTACGATTAAAGGTATTTGGAAAAAAAGGACTTCTTACAAATGAATTTAGTAATCTAAAAAATATTAGCGATGATTCTAAAAAACAGGTGGCAAAAGAGTTAAATGATATTAAGCAAAAAATAGAATCTATACTAACTACTAAAAAAAGCGAATTAGAAGAATTTGAATTAAATCAAAAAATAGAATCTCAAAAAATAGATGTGAGTTTGTTTAACTCTAGTTTATCTCCTATGTATGGACATCCTATAAATATCATATTTGATAAGATTATTGATTATTTTGTTGGCATGGATTTTTCTTTGAAATATGGTCCGCTAGTAGAAGATGATTTTCATAGTTTTGAGGCGCTAAATCTTCCAAAGTTTCATCCTGCAAGAGATATGCAAGATACATTTTATTTTAATGATTCTATGCTACTTCGTCCGCATACTTCACCTGTGCAGATTCGAACAATGGAAGAAGGAAAATTGCCAATTAGGATAATAAGCCCAGGTGCTGTATTTAGGCGAGATTATGATATGACGCATTCGCCTATGTTTCATCAAGTTGAAGCACTTGTTGTAGATAAAGATAAAGAAGTCAATTTTGCAAACTTAAAATACATATTAGAAGATTTTTTAACTTATATGTTTGGAGATATCAAGATTAGATTCCGCTCTAGCTTTTTTCCATTTACTGAACCAAGTGCTGAAGTGGATATTAGCTGTGTATTTTGTAAAGGTGCAGGTTGTAGAGTATGTTCAAATACAGGTTGGCTTGAAGTGCTAGGATGTGGCGTTGTAGATAATAATGTATTTAAGGCAGTTGGACTTAAAGATGTAAGTGGATATGCCTTTGGTCTTGGAGTGGAACGTTTTGCAATGCTAAGTTATGGAGTGAATGATTTAAGATCATTTTTTGAAACAGACTTAAGATTATTGGAGCAGTTTTAATGAAATTTAGCAGAAATTTGATATCAAGATTTATTGATATTTCTAAGATAAATGATGAGATTCTATGTAAAACTTTAAATGATATAGGTTTGGAAGTAGAAGATAAGCAAATATTAAGAGTTCCAAATAATGTTGTTGTTGGTCTTGTAGTCGAAAAGATAAAGCATCCTGATGCAGATAAATTAAATATTTGTAAAGTAGATATTGGAAGCGAGGTGCTTCAAATTGTCTGTGGTGCAAAAAATGTAGCAAAAGGTCAATATGTAAGCGTTGCATTAATTGGTGCAAAATTAGATAAATTAGAGATTAAAAAAAGTAATTTAAGAGGCGTAGATAGCTGTGGTATGATATGTTCTAGCACAGAACTTGGAATGCCAAAAGTAAATGATGGAATCTTAGTTTTAGATTCTAGCATTGGAGAATTAGAGCTTGGAAAAGAAATTTGTGAATATCCTTTATTTAATGATGTTGTATTTGAGGTTGGGGTCACGCCAAATAGAGGTGATTGGCTTAGCTTGATAGGTATTGCAAGAGATTTAGCAGCCGCACTTAATTTAAAGCTAAATATAGAGAAAGAAAAAGAAATAAAAAATGAGATTACTCCAGGAATTGGCAGAATCTTAAATGTATCATTTGATAATACCATGCAATCATCGCTTTGTTATAAAGTCGCAGAGCTAGATAAAATAAATGTTGATATAACCACGCAGATTTCACTTGCAATTTGTGATAATCTAAAAGATGATGCATTGCAGAATCTATTAGCATTTACTACCTATATGACAGGTGTAATAATCAATGCTTATAAATTTGATTCTTATGATAGTAAGATTTCAAATGATAATAAAAAGATTCATATACATATAAAGAAAGATTCTAATGGCATTGAGAGTGTATATTATTATGACAATAAACTATATGATATTGGAATTGAAAGCAATGACAAAAGCTATGCAAATCAAGATTCTAGGATTGCAGTATTTGAAACAAGCTTTATACCAGCAAATTATATATCAGAAGTAGTATTTAATAATAAAATAGAATCTGATTCAAAAATATTATATTTAAGCAAAAGAGGAAGCTCTCCACTGATAAAAGAAGGCATGGAATTTTTATGCAATCTTTTAAGTGATATGTCTCTTAGTGTGATTTATTCATCAACTCAAGATATTATTCAAGATTACCCTATCATAAGGATTGATTGTAGCTTTGAAGATATTAGAAATATTATAGGCAATAAAATAAAACATGAAGAGATTACAGATTTATTAAAGAAAATGGAATTTGTTATCAATTCTGCTGCAGATGATAGTTTTATTGCTATCAATCCACCTTTATATAGACAAGATATTCATACTTTACAAGATGTTGCAGAAGAAATCCTAAGACTTAGAGGTATTGATAAAATCAAATCTATACCACAGAAATTTATCCAGTGTAATAGTGTAGATAACAATTATCATTTATATAAATCTAAGCGATTTATTGCAAGTAAGGCGATAGCAAATAGGTTTTTTGAATGTTTGCATTATGTATTTTATAAAAAAGAGATTTTACAATCTTATGGATATGAGGTTTTAGAATCCAATCTTGATATAACAAATCCAATTACAAGTGATTTGAACACTCTTAGAAGCTCACTATTGCCTGCTATGCTTGATAGCGTAGCAAGAAACAAAAATTATGGCTACAACACAATTAGATTATTTGAAATAGGAAGTATTTATAATAAAAAAAGAGAAGAAAGTTCATCTTTAGCTTTTGTAGTGAGTGGAAATAGACTAGATTCTGTATATCCAAATCCAAAAGGTGAAATATGGGATTTTTATAGTTTTGCAAGTGTAATAAGCGATATAGTTGGTAAATTTACTTTAGAATCTAGTAGTGCAAATATGATATATCACAAAAATATTTGTGCAACAATTATAAAAGATGGCAAAGAAATAGGATTAATAGGAAAGTTAAATCCATTTATTTCAAACAAGCTAGATATAAGCGAAGATACATTTATTTGTGAGATTTGTTTTGATAAATTGTTTGAAATTATTAAGATTCCTGTATTTAGTGAGTTTTCTAGATTCCAAGCATCTCAAAGAGATATTACAATATTGCTTGATAAAAATATAGAATTTGGAGAGATTAAAAAAGAGATTCTTAGCCAAAATTTTCCTGATATAAAATCTATCATTCCACTTGATTTGTATAAAAGTGATGAGCTCGGAGACAAGGTGAGTTTGAGTTTTAGGATTACATTTCAATCAATGAATAAAACACTTAGTGAAGATGATTTAAAGATTGATAATATTGTTGAACTCTTATCATCCAAGTTTGGGGCAATACTTAGATGAGAAAAACAGAGATTTTACCTATTGTAAATAATATAGATTTATGCATAGATTCTATTGCTCCAGATAAATCTATATCGCATCGCAGTGCTATATTTTCTTTTTTTAGCAATAAACAAAGTAGAGTTAGAAATTATCTTTTTGGTGAAGATACACTTGATACTTTAAAAATAGCCATGCAGCTTGGGCTAGAAGTAAAAGATTCTAATGGAAATATAAATAATATAGAATCCATCAAAAATAGCAAGGAATTATATTTTAGTCCAACAAATGGTATAAATGAACCTATAGATATTCTTTATTGTGGCAATGCAGGCACAGCAATGAGACTTTATATAGGATTACTTGCACCAAATAAAGGAAATTTTATCCTAAGTGGTGATAAATATCTAAATTCTAGACCAATGAAGCGAATTATTGAGCCACTAAATAGTATCGGTGCAAATATCTCTGCAAGATGCAATAATACCCTTGCTCCTATTTGTATAAATGGCGCAACACTAAATCCATTTACATATCATAGTCTTATATCATCAGCACAAGTAAAAAGTGCTATGATTTTATCAGCATTGCAAATACAAGGCATTAGTAAATTTAGTGAAATCTCAAAAAGCAGGGACCATACAGAGAGAATGTTTCTTGGAATGGGCGCAGATTTGAAAATAAATGATAATGAAATAATAATAAATTCAAATAAAGAGCCACTAAATCCACTTGATATTACAATCCCAGCTGACCCTTCAAGTGCATTTTATTTTGCTATTCTTGCAGCTATCACAAAAAATGCTAAAGTTGTTTTAAAAGATGTATTATTAAATCCAACGAGAATCGAAGCATTTTTTGTATTGCAAAAAATGGGAGTTGATATAAAAATAGAAATAAAAAATAGTGAATATGAAGATATAGGCGATATTACCATCAAAAATAATGAGCTTAATGCCATTAGTGTAGATTCTAATATATCATGGCTTATAGATGAGATTCCAGCTTTGGCTATTGCTTTTGCTTGTGCAAAAGGTAGCAGCAAGATAACAAATGCCAAAGAATTGCGATTTAAAGAAAGCGATAGGATAAAAGCGACATTAGAGGGGTTAAAATCATTTGGTGTTAGATGTGAAGAATTAGAAGATGGATTTATTATTGAAGGTGGTATAAATTTGAAGAAAAAAATACCAACCATAAATAGCTATGGCGATCATAGAATTGCTATGAGTTTTGCGATACTTGGAATCTTATATGGAGTGATTGTAGAAGATTCTGCTTGTATTGATGTATCATTTCCAAATTTCTTAGATATTATCAAAAATATCACAACAATAAAAAATAGTTTAAGTAGGTAAAAAGTGCAAATAAAAAGAGCAAATGAATATGGATTCTGTTTTGGTGTAAAAAGAGCAATCAAGCTTGCTGAACAAAATAAAAATGCAATTACAATCGGTCCTTTGATACATAATCAAAAAGAAATCGATAGACTAAAAGTAAATTTCAATGTCCATGTAGAAACCAATTTGGATAATATTAAAGAAAATTCAAATGTGATAATTAGAACACATGGAATCCAAAAAAATGATTTAGAGAGATTGAAACAATCAAATGTAAATATCATTGATGCTACTTGTCCATTTGTAACAAAACCTCAAAAAATTTGTGAGCAAATGAGTGATGAAGGATATCATATAATTATTTTTGGAGATAAAGATCACCCAGAAGTAAAAGGTGTTGCAAGTTATTGCACTAAAGCATATCAAGTGGTATTAGATAAAGACCATATTGATATTAATATCATAAAAAATAAAGTTGCATTAGTCTCACAAACAACAAAAAATCTATCAAAGTTTTTAGAAATTGCAAATTATTTAATAGAAATATGCTCTGAAGTAAGAGTATTTAATACTATTTGTAATGCTACATTTGCAAATCAAGAAGCAGTAAAAGAGTTGGCTATAGATTCTGATGTAGTTATTGTTGTTGGTGGAAAACAAAGTTCAAATACAAAGCAATTGCTAAATATATCGCTTAACTACTGCAAGGATAGTTATTGTATCGAAGATGAAAATGAATTGCAAAAAGAATGGTTTGTAGGCAAACAAAAATGTGGAATTACTGCTGGAGCTTCTACTCCTGATTGGATTATTAATAGTGTTGAAAATAAGATTAGGGAATTTCAAGAGAAATAAATTTTATCTTTAAGAGCTTATTATCCTTTTTATAAGGAAATAAAATTTATTATATTTCCCTATTTATAGTAAAATGTATTGACTAACTTCATTATTTTATTATAGAATTTTGCCTTTATTTTAAAACTAAAAGCAATTTTTTGCTTTGTGTATTCTATATACCTAAATTTTAAGGAAATAATAAACATGGAAAAAATGAGACTTAAACTAAAGGCTTATGACCATAGGGTGTTAGATAGGTCAGTTTCTTCGATTGTTGAAACAGCAAAGAGGACAGGTTCAGAGATAATTGGACCAGTTCCACTTCCTACAAGAAAGAGAAAATACACGGTTTTACGCTCACCGCATGTAAATAAGGATTCTAGAGAGCAGTTTGAAATGAGAATCCATAGTAGGATAATAGATATCATGTCTGCCACTCCAGAAACTGTTGATAGTCTAATGGGGCTTGATTTAGCACCAGAAGTAGAAGTAGAAGTTACATTTATAAATTAAGGAATAGTCAAATGGAATTTTTGCAAGCAGAATTTTTAGTAGAAAAAATAGGCATGAGTAGGACAATAGGCACAAGTAGTATTGCCGTAACTCTACTTAAAATCATTGATACAAAAGTATGTGAATTATTAGGTAGCGGTAAAGCGATAGTCGCTTATAAACAAGGGAAGTTTGTCAATAAACCAATTTTAGGTCAGCAAAAAAAATACAATATAACAAGAGAATTTAATAATTTTGCAACAATAAAAGTTACTAATACAGAAGTTGGAAATTTAGATTTAAGTATATTAGAAAACGCAAAAAGGGTTAAGGTATCATTAAAAACAAAGGGTAGAGGCTTTTCTGGTGTTATGAAAAGATGGAATTTTCAAGGTGGTCCAGCAGCACATGGTTCTAGATTCCACAGAGCTCCAGGATCAATAGGTAATAGAGAGTGGCCAGGAAGAGTTCAAAAAGGTAAAAAAATGTCTGGACATTATGGTGATGAGCTAGTTACTACGCAAAATGAAATATTATCATTTGATAAAGCTAATTCAGTGTTAGTATTAAAAGGTTCAGTTCCGGGATACAATGGAATCTATGGACGAATAAAGGTTGTAAAATGAGTAAAGCTATTGTATTAAATGAACAATTTGAGAAAAAAACAGATATATCTCTTCCAGAAAAATATGCAGAAGTTAAAGAGCATAATTTATATTTATATGTAAAATCATATCTTGCATCATTAAGAAATAATTCTGCAAAAGCAAAAACTAGAGGCGAAGTAAGCGGTGGTGGTAAAAAACCTTGGAGTCAAAAAGGCGGCGGAAGAGCAAGAGCAGGAAGCATTACATCACCTGTATTTGTTGGTGGTGGTGTTGCTCATGGTCCTCAAAATAATCGAAATTATGATATTAAGATAAACAAAAAACAAAAAAGATTAGCATTAGAATATGCACTTAATCAAAAAGCATCTTTAGATAAACTTTACATTGTAGATTCTATCGATATTGCTAGTGGTAAAACAAAAGATGCATCTTCTATATTTAAAAAGCTAAATGAAAAAAGTGTATTGTTTGTTGTAAAAAATATTAATGATAATACTTTTCTTGCATTTAGGAATCTAAAAGATTGTTATGTTGTCGAAGAAAATGAAGTAAATGCTTATTTGATAGCTGCATTTAGAGCTGTTGTGTGTGAAAAAGCTGTATTTGACAATTTAGTAAATAATATAAGGGGATAATAATGGCAGATATAACAGATATCAAAACAATAATGTATACAGAAAAGTCCCTAAGCCAACAAGAAAGTGGGATTATAGTTATGCAAACTTCACAAAGAGTTAGCAAAAATCAACTAAAAAATATCTGTATTCAATATTTTGGATTTACTCCACTTAGAATTAATTCTCTCAATCAACAAGGAAAAACAAAAAGATTTAGAGGTATAGAAGGTAATAGAAATAACTTTAAGAAATTCTATGTAAAAGTGCCTGAAGGTGCTAAGATAGAATCTCTAAAATCATAAGGATTTGTAAATGGCTATTAAAACTTATAAACCATATACGCCAAGCAGGCGATTTATGTCTAATCTTAGTTCCAGTGATATTACTGCTAAAGCTAGTGTAAGATCATTGCTAACAAAATTAAAAGTGACTTCAGGTAGAAATAATAATGGCAGAATTACTTCTAGACATAAAGAAGGTGGAGCAAAAAAACTTTATAGAATTATTGATTTTAAACGTAATAAATTAAATATAGAAGGTATTGTAAAGGCTATTGAATATGATCCATTTAGAAATTGTCGTATAGCTCTTATTGCTTATGTAGATGGTGAGAAAAGATATATATTGCAACCAAATGGTCTTAATGTTGGAGATAAGATTCTATCTGCTGATGAAGGTATAGATGTAAAAGTTGGATATTCTATGAAATTACGAGCTATTCCAATTGGAACTATTATTCACAATATAGAACTTCACCCTGGTGCTGGCGGACAATTAGTAAGAAGTGCTGGTGCAAGTGCTCAATTAATGGGTAGAGAAGGCAAATATTCAATTATTAAAATGCCAAGTGGTGAAATGAGATATATCTTAGAAGAATGTAGAGCGACTATAGGAAGTATAGGTAATGAAGACTATATGAATATTTCTATCGGTAAAGCAGGTAGAGCTAGACATATGGGTATTAGACCACAGACAAGAGGTTCTGCGATGAATCCTATCGATCACCCACATGGTGGTGGTGAAGGTAAAACTGGTTCTAGCGGACATCCTGTATCACCTTGGGGAACACCTGCTAAAGGTTACAAGACAAGACGTAAAAAGTCTAGTGATAGATTAATTATTTCAAGAAAGAAAAAATAAGGATTATTAATGGGAAGATCAATTAAAAAAGGTCCTTTTACTGATGACTATTTGGTTAAAAAAGTTTTAAAAGCAAAAGAAACTAAAGATAATAAACCGATTAAAACATGGTCAAGAAGAAGCACTATCATTCCAGAAATGATAGGCCTTACTTTTAATGTTCATAATGGAAGAGTTTTTATTCCTGTGTATATAACAGAATCTCATATTGGATATAAATTAGGTGAATTTGCTCTTACAAGAACATTTAAAGGGCATAAAGGCTCTGTTCAAAAAAAGATTGGTAAATAAGAGGTAAGATATGAGTAAGGCAATATTAAAATATATTAGATTATCACCTACAAAAGCTAGATTGATTGCAAGAGAGATACAAGGAATGAATGCTGAATTGGCACTTGCCACTTTAGAATTTACACCAAATAAAGCTGCAAAAGTTATATATAAGGTTGTAGCATCTGCTGTTGCCAATGGAAATTATGATGCTCAAAGTGTAGTGATTAAGTCTTGTAGAGTTGATGCAGGTCCAGTTCTTAGAAGAATGACACCAAAAGCTAGAGGAAGAGGTGCTCCAATAAGAAAACCTACTTCACATGTAATGGTTGAAGTTATTGA
The DNA here is from genome assembly GCF_003364295.1 of Helicobacter sp. MIT 99-5507. Lineage (NCBI taxonomy): Bacteria > Pseudomonadati > Campylobacterota > Epsilonproteobacteria > Campylobacterales > Helicobacteraceae > Helicobacter > Helicobacter sp. MIT 99-5507. The sequence continues at coordinate 37,810 of NZ_NXLO01000003.1, read as the reverse complement.
AACAAAAGAAGATAAAGTTAAAAAAGGTGGGGTGAATTAATATGGGTCAAAAAGTTAGTCCAATAGGTCTTAGATTAGGTATTAATAGAAATTGGATTTCTAGATGGTTTCCTTCTCAAAAAATAACTGCATCTAATATAGGTGAAGATTATAAAATTCGTAATTTTGTTAAAAATGAATTATATTATGCTGGTATTAGTGAGACTATTATAGAAAGAACAACAAAGAAAATTAAAATCACTGTTGTAGCAGCTCGCCCTGGTGTTATTATCGGTAAAAAAGGTGCAGATATTGAAAAGATTAAAGAGAATCTTAAAAAATTAGTTAAAAAAGACATAGCTGTAAATATTAAAGAAGTAAAAAGACCACAAGCTAATGCTCAATTAGCCGCTGAAAATGTAGCTATGCAATTAGAAAGAAGAGTTGCTTTTAGACGTGCTATGAAAAAGGTTATGCAAACAGCTATGAAATCTGGTGCAAAAGGTATTAAAGTAAAAGTATCAGGAAGACTTGCTGGTGCTGAAATGGCTAGAACTGAATGGTATATGGAAGGTAGAGTGCCTCTTCATACATTAAGAGCAAAGATTGATTATGGTTTTGCTGAAGCAAAAACTACTTTTGGAATTATTGGTGTAAAAGTTTGGATATTTAAAGGAGAGGTCCTTCATAAAGGAATCCAGCTTGATAAGAAAGAAGCTGATGTTAAAACAGAACCTAAAGCTAGCAAAAAACGAGGGAGGCAATAAATTATGTTAATGCCAAAGAAAACTAAATATAGAAAGCAAATGAAAGGTCGCAATAGAGGCAAAGCTACTCGTGGAAATAAAATAGCTTTTGGTGATATTGCAATCAAGGCAACTGAAGCTGGAAGAATAGATTCAAGACAAATTGAAGCAGCAAGAATTGCTATGACAAGACATATTAAAAGATCTGGTAAAGTATGGATTCGTGTTTTTCCAGATAAACCAATTACTGCTAAACCATTAGAAACAAGAATGGGTAAAGGTAAAGGTGCTGTTGATAAATGGGTTATGAATATTAAGCCAGGTAGAGTTATATATGAAATGGTTGGTGTGGAAGAATCTTTAGCTAGAGAAGCTTTGGCATTAGCACAAAGTAAGCTTCCATTTAAGACAAAAATTATAACTAGTGAGAGTGAAAATGAAATCTATTGATATGATAAAATTTAGTGATATTAAAGATAAAGATATACAAGAATTGCAAACTATGTTGAAAGAAAAAAAGCTAAAACTATTTGAATTAAAATTACAACTTAAAACAATGCAACTTACTAATTATTGTGAGATTTCTAGCGTTAGAAAAGAAATAGCAAGAATTAATACTGCTATATCAGCAAAAAGAGGTTAATAATGAATAAAGAGCAAAAATTTAAGAGAGTTATTCAGGGCAAAGTTGTTAAAAAAAGTGGTGATAAAAGCTTTAGTGTGTTGGTTGAGAGAAAAGTTGTTCATCCAAAATATAGAAAAATTGTAAAAAGATTTAAAAAATACATAATTCACGATGAAAATAATTCTTGTAATATAGGTGATGTTGTTGAGGCAATAGAGTGCAAACCTATATCTAAGAGCAAGTCTTTTAAATTAAATAAGACAATAACTGCAGGAGTTGAGTAATGATACAGAGTTTTACTAGAATGAATGTTGCTGATAATAGTGGTGCAAAGGAATTAATGTGTATCAAGATTCTAGGCGGTAGTCATAGAAGATATGCTAGCGTTGGTGATGTTGTTGTTGCATCTGTAAAAAAAGCTATTCCTAATGGAAAAGTCAAAAAAGGTGATGTTGTAAAAGCTGTGATAGTTAGAACAAAAAAAGAAATACATAGAGAAAATGGCTCATTAGTGAGATTCGATGATAATGCAGCTGTTATTTTAGATGCAAAAAAAGAACCTATTGGCACTAGAATCTTTGGACCAGTTGGCAGAGAGGTTAGATATGCTAACTTTATGAAAATTGTTTCACTTGCTCCGGAGGTATTATAATGGCTAAGATTAAAAGAGATGATATGGTATTGATTATTGCTGGTGATGATAAAGGAAAAACTGGTAAAGTCTTAAAAGTCTTACCTAAAGAATCTAAAGTTATTGTAGAAGGTTGCAATATTGTAAAAAAGGCTATTAAGCCAAGTGATAATAATCCTAAAGGTGGTTTTATCTCTAAAGAAAAACCAATACATATATCAAATGTTAAAAAGTCATAGGAAGGTTTAAGATGTATCAGTTGAAGGAATTATATTTAAATGAAGTTAGAGATAAGCTATCAAAAGAATTTGATATTAAAAATCCTATGCTTATTCCAAAACTTGAAAAGATTGTAATAAGCGTTGGAGCTGGAGAATATTCAAAAGAAACAAAAATAATGCAAAATATTGCAGATACTATTTCTTTAATAGCTGGACAAAAAGCTGTGATTACAAAAGCAAAAAAATCTGTTGCTGGATTTAAAATGAGAGAAGGTGCTTTAATGGGTGTTAAAGTTACTCTTAGAGGTAAAAGAATGTATAACTTTTTAGAGAAATTAATTGTTATCTCATTGCCTAGAGTAAAAGACTTTAGAGGGATTCCAAAAAATGGATTTGATGGAAATGGTAATTATAACTTTGGTCTTAAAGAACAGCTTGTATTTCCTGAAGTTGTTTATGATGATATCATGGTTACTCATGGTATGAATATCACTATAGTAACTTCTACAAATAATGATAAAGAAGCTTTTAAATTATTAGAATTTCTTGGTATGCCTTTTGGGAAAGGAAAATAAATGGCAAAAAAATCAATGATTGCAAAAAATGCAAGAAAAGCAAAATTTAGTTCAAGATCTTATTCTAGATGTCAGGTTTGCGGTCGTCCTCATTCTGTTTATAGATATTTTAATTTATGCAGAGTTTGTTTAAGGAAAATGGGTAATGAAGGCTTATTACCTGGTATTAGAAAGTCTAGCTGGTAGGGAGATAATCAATGGTAAATGATATAATTGCAGATTCTATTACTAGAATCAGAAATGCTTCTATGAGAAAACTAGAATATACAAATCTTTATTATGCAAAGATTGTTGTAGCAATCTTAGAGGTTTTTAAAACTAAAGGATTTATTAAAGATTTTAGAATCAACTCTAAAGACAATAAACAAAGTATAACTGTAATGCTTTGCTATGATGACAATGGAAGATCTTTAATAAATGAGGTTAAGAGGATTAGCAAGCCTGGAAGAAGAGTTTATAAAAGTAGAACAGAATTAAAGAGATTTAAAAATGGCTATGGAACTATTGTAGTAAGCACTTCTAAGGGTGTAATTTCAAATGATGAAGCTTATAAAAATAATGTAGGCGGCGAAGCTTTATGCAGTATATGGTAGGAGATTATTATGTCAAGAATTGGTAAGCAGGCAATAACTATTCCTAAAGGTTTAAAGATATCTTTAGATGGAACAAAACTAATTTTTAATAATGCTAAAATACAAAAAGAATTAGAAACTCATGATAGAGTTGAAATCAATCTTACAAATGAAACATTATCATTTGGTCTAAAAGAATCACAGGGACTTAAAGCAAAAGCATTTTGGGGAACTTATAGAGCTTTAGCAAATAATATTGTGGTTGGTTTGACAAGTGGATTTACAAAACAATTAGAAATCAATGGTGTTGGTTATAAAGCAGCGATAAAAGGTAATGTTTTAGAGCTGTCTTTAGGCTATTCGCATCCTATTGATTATAAGATTCCAGATGGCATTGAAATAACTTTAGAAAAAAATATATTGACTTTAAAAGGTGCAGATAAACAGCAAATTGGGCAAGTTGCATCTGAAATAAGATCATTTAGAGCACCTGAGCCGTATAAAGGTAAGGGTGTCAAATATGTTGATGAAGTTATAATGCGTAAAGCTGGTAAAACTGCTAAAAAGTAAATAGAGGTTAGTTAAATGTTAAGTAATACTTTAAAATTAAAAAAGAAGCTTCAATTAAAAAGAAAAGCTAGAGTTAGAGGTAGAATCTTTGGAAATTCTACAAAACCTAGAGTAAGTATTTTTAAATCTAATAAATATTTTTATGCACAGGCAATTGATGATACTAAAGGTGTTACACTAGCTAGTGTAGATGGTAAAAAATTAGGTTTATCAAATAATATTGAAAATGTAAAAGTAATAGCAGAGCATTTTGCAAAAAGCCTCAAAGAAGCAAATATATCACAAGTTGTTTTTGACAGAAATGGATATTTATATCATGGTGTAGTTGCTAGTTTTGCAGATTCTCTTAGAGCAAATGGTATATCTTTATAAAAGGACTAGAGTATAATGGAAATCAATAGAGAAGAATTTAAAGAAGTAGTAGTAAATATTGGTAGAGTAACTAAAGTTGTCAAAGGTGGTAGAAGATTCCGCTTTAATGCTCTTGTTGTAGTTGGAAATAAAAATGGTCTTGTTGGATTTGGGCTTGGTAAAGCAAAAGAAGTTCCAGATGCAATCAAAAAAGCTATTGATGATGCTTTTAAAAATATTGTTCAAGTAAATATTAAAGGTACAACAATTGCTCATGATATAGAACATAAATATAATGCAAGTAGAATCTTACTTAGACCAGCAAGTGAAGGAACTGGAGTAATAGCAGGTGGTAGTGCTAGACCTGTAATAGAGCTTGCAGGAATTAAAGATATACTAACAAAATCACTTGGTTCAAGCAATCCTTACAATGTAGTGCGTGCTACAATTGATGCTTTAAGTAGAATCAAAGCATAAGTATTAAGAATTAAGAAGGACATGAAATGGCATTAGAGAACATTAAACCAGCTAAAAATAGTGTTAAATCTATTAAAAGAGTTGGTCGTGGTCAAGGTAGCGGTATGGGCAAAACTTCTACAAGAGGTGGAAAAGGACAGACTGCTAGAACTGGTTATAGTCAAAAAATAGGTTTTGAAGGTGGGCAACAACCATTACAAAGGAGACTTCCAAAAGTTGGTTTTAAAAGTAGAGTTATAAAACCTTATGTAATAAATGTAGATAGAATTACAAAGATTTGCACTCTTGATGAAATCACAAAATTAAGCATAAGAAGTGTGCATAAATATCCATCTCAAACAGATAAAATAAAACTGATAGGAAAAAAAGTAAAAGATATCGCCTCAAAAGTAAAAGATGATAGTATTGTTGTTAGTGGAAAATAATAATGAATAAAACTATAGTCAATAAGATTCTAATCACTTTAGCATTTTTATTTGCATATCGAATTTTGGCTTATGTGCCAATTCCTGGAGTTGATGTAGAAGTTATTAAAAGATTCTTTGATTCTAATTCTGGTAATGCTCTAGGTTTGTTTAATATGTTTAGTGGGCAAGCAGTTGAAAGACTTAGTATTATTTCACTTGGAATTATGCCTTATATTACCGCATCAATTGTGATGGAGCTTCTGGCTGCTACATTTCCAAATCTTGCTAAAATGAAAAAAGAACGTGATGGTATGCAAAAATATATGCAAATTATTAGATACGCAACCATAGCAATTACTATTGTTCAAGCTGTTAGTGTATCTATAGGATTAAAAGCATTAGAAGATGGTAGTGCAATTTTAATTGATATGAATACATTTATTATTATTTCTGTATTTTCTATGTTGGCTGGCACAATGATGCTTATGTGGATAGGAGAGCAGATCACGCAAAAAGGTGTAGGTAATGGGATTAGTCTTATAATCTTTGCTGGAATTGTTGCTGGAATCCCATCTGCTATAGGTGGCACATTTGAACTTGTCAATACTGGCGAAATAAATATTTTAGAATTGATTGCAATTATTATAGTTATACTTGCAACAATCTTTGCTATTATATATATAGAGCTTGCAGAGCGCAGAATCCCAGTGAGCTATGCTAGAAAAATTATTATGCAAAATCAAAACAAAAGAATAATGAACTATATACCAATTAAGTTAAATCTAAGTGGTGTTATACCACCTATTTTTGCATCTGCTGTATTGATATTTCCATCTACTATTTTGCAAGCTTCATCAAATAGCACGATGTTAGCAATTGCTGATTTTTTAAGCCCAAATGGAAATGCATATAATATTATTATGTTTTTTTTAGTTATGTTTTTTGCATTTTTCTATTCTTCTATTGTATTTAATTCTAAAGATATATCTGATAATCTAAAAAGACAAGGTGGATTTATACCTGGACTTAGACCAGGTGAAGGAACTGCAAATTTTTTAAATACAACTGCAAGTAATCTTACTTTTTGGGGAGCATTGTATTTAGCTGTTATATCTACTATTCCTTGGGTTTTATTAAAGATTATGGGAGTTCCATTTGTATTTGGTGGGACAGCAGTTTTGATTGTTGTTCAAGTTGCTATTGATACGATGAGAAGAATTGAAGCACAGATTTATATGAATAAATATCAAACATTAAGTGCAACAGGTTTGTAATGTCTATTGCAATAAAGAATCTTAAAGAGATAGAATCTTTAAGACATTCTAATAAGATTGTAGCTAAAGCTTTAAATGAAGTGTATAAACATGCAAAAGCAGGAGTTACTTTAGAAGAACTTGATGCTATTGCAGATGACTTTATCCTGCGACATAATGCAAAGCCATCGTTTAAAGGCTTGTATGGTTTTCCAAAATCTATATGCTTATCAGTAAATAATATAATAATCCATGGTATTCCAGATTCTTATAAACTAAAAGATGGTGATATTTTGGGTGTTGATATTGGTGTAGAGTATAATGGCTGGTATGGCGATGCTGCAGTAACTTTTGGTATTGGTAAAATTTCTAATGATGATGAAAATCTAATCAAATGTTCAAAAGATTCTCTTCTTTATGCCATAGATAATATTAAAGTTGGTATGCGATTTAAACAACTTAGTGCTTTGATTCAAGATTTTATATTATCAAAAGGATATGTTCCACTTCGTGGATTCTGCGGACATGGTATAGGTAGAAAACCTCACGAAGAACCAGAAATACCAAATTATATAGATACAAGTGTGATGCAAGGACCAAAAATAAAAAATGGTATGGTGTTTTGTGTAGAACCAATGATTTGCAATAAAAGTGGAAATTATAAGATTCTAGAAAATAAATGGTCGGTTGTATCAGAAGATGGATTGAATGGTAGTCATTATGAACATACTATTGCGATAGTTGATAATAAAGCAGTTATTTTATCAGAGGAGTAATTTTTGGCAAAAGATAAATATGATAAGGAAAATAAAAAGAAAAAAATAAAAGATGATGTGATTGAGATATATGGCAAGGTAATAGAGGTTTTACCTAATGCTACATTTAGAGTTGGTCTTGAAAATGAACATATTGTATTATGTCATATAGCAGGAAAATTAAGAATGCACTATATTAGGATTCTAACTGGTGATATAGTAAAGTTAGAATTAACTCCATATAGCATAGATAAAGGTAGGATTACTCTTAGATATAAAACAGAGGATATTCAAAAAGACCAAGATTTGATAGAGATTCAAAAGAAATTAGATAGTCTCTATAAGTAATTTTTAAAGTAAAAGAATATAGAATCTAAGCTTTTATCAAATCTTAGATTTTCACCTAAATTTCACAAAATAGCTAAATTAAAAATTTTTAAGGAGAAATAATGAAAGTTCGACCATCTGTAAAAAAAATGTGTGACAAATGTAAGATAATAAAAAGAAAAGGTGTTATTCGTGTAATATGTGTAACTCCAAAACATAAACAAAGACAAGGATAAAATTATGGCTAGAATTGCTGGTGTAGATTTGCCAAAAAAGAAGAGAGTAGAATATGCTCTTACATATATATATGGTATAGGATTAAAAACATCAAGAGATATCCTTAATGCTGTAAATATTTCTTTTGATAAGCGAGTTAATGATCTCAGCGAAGATGAAGTTTCTTCAATTGCAAAAAAGATTCAAGAAAGCTACATTGTTGAGGGTGATTTGCGTAAAAAAGTTACTATGGATATTAAAGCATTAATGGAAGTTGGTAGTTATAGAGGTATTAGACATAGAAAAGGTCTTCCAGTTCGTGGGCAAACAACAAAAAATAATGCCAGAACTAGAAAAGGTAAAAAGAAAACAATAGGCAGCAAGTAGGAGTAATTATGGCTAAGACTAATACAAAAACGAATACAAGAAAAAAATCTGTAAAAAAGAATATAGCTAGAGGTATTGTTCATATATCTGCTACCTTTAATAATACTTCTGTAACTATTACTGATGAAATGGGTAATGTTTTATGCTGGAGTACTGCGGGTGCACTTGGATTTAAAGGTTCTAAGAAATCAACACCTTATGCTGCTCAACAATCTGTAGAAGCTGCGTTAATGAAAGCAAAAGAGTGTGGTATTAAAGAGGTTGGTATAAAAGTGCAAGGACCTGGGAGTGGTAGAGAGACTGCTATAAAAAGCGTTGGTTCTATTGAAGGCATTAAAGTTTTATGGTTGAAGGATGTTACACCATTGCCACATAATGGTTGCAGACCACCTAAAAGAAGAAGAGTGTAAGGAGAAGTAAAATGGCAAGATATATTGGACCTGTAGAAAAGATTGAGAGACGATTTGGTGTAAGTCTTGATATGAAAGGCGAAAGAAGATTAGCTGGAAAATGTGCTTTGAATTCACGAAAATATGGACCTGGTCAGCATGGACAAAGTGTTGGTAAAATCTCTGAATACGGATTACAACTAAGAGAAAAACAAAAAGCTAAATTTATGTATGGAATCTCAGAAAGACAATTTAGAACAATATTTAATGAAGCTCATAGAATCGAAGGAAACACTGGTGAGAATCTTATCAAATTACTAGAGCAAAGATTAGATAATGTAGTATATAGAATGGGTTTTGCATCAACAAGAAGATTTGCTAGACAATTAGTAACACATGGGCATATTTTAGTTGATGGTAAAAAAATCAATATACCTTCATTTGTCCTTAAAGCTGGTCAAAAGGTTAGTGTTAGAGAAAAGAGTATCAATAATAAACAAATTATTAGATCACTAGAACTGACAAGACAAACAGGTATAGTTCCTTGGGTAGATGTTGATGAGAGTAAATTTTGTGGTATTTTTACAAGATTGCCAAATAGAGATGAAGTCGTTATTCCTGTTGAAGAAAGACTTATTGTTGAGTTATATTCTAAATAATAGTTAGGCGGTACTTGAATGAAAACTATTAAAATAATTCCTTTTATTCCTACAAATATAGATGTAGAACAAATTACTCCAAATAGAGCAAAAATATCTGCATATCCTTTTGAAACTGGATATGCAATAACTTTGGCTCACCCAATTAGAAGACTTTTAATGTCTAGTTCTGTAGGTTATTCTGTAGTTGGGATAAAAATTGATGGCGTTGCTCATGAATTTGATTCTATAAGAGGCATGACAGAGGATGTATCTTTATTTATCATAAACTTAAGAAAACTACAATTTAAACTAAAAGATCCAGATGAAACAAGTCTTGTTGTTAGCTACTCTTTTACTGGAGAAAAGGTTATTCTTGGTGGTGACTTGAAAACTGATAAAGTTGATGTAATCAATCCAGAAGTATATATCGCTACCATAAATGATGATATTAAAATCAATTTTTCTCTTATTATAAATAAAGGCATAGGTTATGTAGCTAGTGAATATATAAGAGGTATGATATTAGATTCTTTTATACCGGTTGATGCGTATTTCACTCCAGTAAAAAAGATTACATATGATATAGAAAATGTTCTTGTTAAAGATGATCCTACATTTGAAAAAGTTGTATTTGATATAGAAACCGATGGTAGAATTACTGCTATTGAGGCATTTAAATATGCTATTTCTGTTATGTATAAACAAATGAGTATATTTAGTCAAGAATTAAATGTAATGGATTCTTCTATTAAGGGTGTTGAAGAAGAACCAAGTGAAGCTAAAATACTATTCCAAAAAATAGATAGTCTAAATCTTAGTGCTAGATGCTCAAATTGCTTTGATAAGATAGGACTAAAATATATTGGTGAATTAGTTTTGATGGAAGAAAGTGAGCTAAAAAATATTAAGAATCTAGGTAAGAGATCTTATGATGAAATCACTAATAAACTCAAAGAAATAGGTTATCAAGTTGGTGCTAAATTGCCAAATAATATTAGAGATCTTCTTTTAAAAAAATTTGATAAACAAAATAAGGATATTGTATGAGACATGGTAATGATTATAGAAAGCTTGGAAGAACATCATCTCATAGGAAAGCATTATTAAAAAATCTTTCTATTGCATTAATAAAATATGAAAAGATTGAGACAGGATTATTTAAATCTAAAGAATTACAATCTTTTATTGAAAAGCTGATAACTCAAGCAAAAGCTGGTGATAGTAATGCACATAGACAAGTATTTGCTAAGTTGCAAGATAAAATAGCTACAAAAAAACTCATTTTAGAGATTGCACCTAGATATACACAAAGAAATGGTGGCTATACTTCTATTCATAGGACTGCACTTAGAAGAGGTGATGCTGCTCCTATGGCTATAATTGAATTTGTAAAATAATCTTCATCTAGAATCTAACTATAGATTCTAGAATCTAAAATAATCCTTATAATACTTTTGGCAATGTTATACCTGTTTGTTTTTGATATTTACCATTTCTATCTTTATAGCTAGTATTACATGCTTCATCGCCTTCTAGAAATAATACTTGTGCAATTCCTTCATTTGAATATATTTTTGCAGGGAGTGGAGTTGTATTTGATATTTCAATAGTTATATTGCCTTCAAATTCTGGTTCAAATGGTGTTACATTTACTATTATTCCACATCTTGCATATGTGCTTTTCCCAAGACATATTGCTAATACATTTCTTGGAATCTTAAAATATTCTATTGTTCTAGCAAGAGCAAATGAATTTGGCGGGACTATACAAATATCGCCTGTATAATGCACTACATTATTTGCATTGAAATCTTTTGGATCTACAATTGTTGAGTTGATATTTGTAAATATTTGATATTCATTAGCTACTCTAATATCATATCCATAGCTGCTTACACCATAACTAATTACTCCTTTTCTTAGTTGATTTTCAGCAAATGGTGTAATCATCTCACATTCTAGAGACATTTTCCTTATCCAGTTATCAGATTTTAAACCCATCTAAAATAAGCCTTTCATTAATTTTATGCTATTATACAAAATTGATTAATTGATTTCTATCTTTGTTAAATAAAATAAAGTTTATATAAAGGCTTGAAAATGAATATGCAAGAAATAAGAAAATTACTTGAAATGTTTGATAATTCTAGTTCTGTAAAATTAAAGATAATAAATGAAAATTTTGAAATATCGCTTGAAAAAAGTGGTGCAAAACTCCCAAAATTACAAAATGTAAATCCTGTTTCACAAGTTCCTGTATCAAATACTCAAGTAGAATCTGCAGATACTTTATCTATACCGCAAGCTACTCAAGTGCCAAATAAAACAAGTGTAAATACAGAAGTGATAACTTCTCCAATGGTTGGCACTTTTTATCGTGCTCCATCGCCAGATTCTGCTCCATATGTAAATGTTGGTGATAAAGTAAAAAAAGGTCAAACAATAGCAATTATTGAAGCTATGAAAATAATGAATGAGATTGAAGCAGAATTTGATTGCAAGATAATTGATATTATCCCATCTGATGCTCAAAGTGTAGAATTTAGTAGTGAATTATTTGTAATCGAGAAGATATAAATGAATAAAAAAATACAAAAGAAAGAAATTAAGAGAATCTTAATTGCAAATCGTGGAGAGATCGCATTAAGAGCGATTAGAACTATACAAGATATGGGCAAAGAAGCAGTTGTGATTTATTCTACTGCTGATAAAGATGTGCATTATCTAGATGTTGCTGATATTAAGATTTGCATAGGTGGTCCAAAATCAAGTGATAGCTATTTAAATATTCCAGCTATTGTTACTGTTGTAGATCTTTTTAAAGTAGATGCTATTTTTCCAGGATATGGATTTTTGAGTGAAAATCAAAATTTTGTTGAAATTTGTGAGAATCATGGCATTGTTTTTATTGGACCAAGCCATGATGTAATGGCTTTGATGAGTGATAAAAGTAAAGCAAAAGATGTTATGAGGGAAGCGGGGATTCCAGTTATTGAAGGTAGCAAGGGTGTAGTTAGGGATCTTAAAGAAGCTCAAGATATAGCAGATAATATAGGATATCCTGTCATTATAAAAGCAGCTGCAGGTGGTGGCGGTAGAGGTATGAGAATAGTAGAAAATAAAGAAAGTTTTAAAAATTTATTTCTTGCAGCTGAATCTGAAGCAGTTAGTGCATTTGGTGATGGTTCTATTTATATAGAAAAATTTATTAAAAATCCAAAGCACATTGAAGTTCAAGTTGTTGCTGATAAACATGGAAATGTATTGCATATTGGAGAGAGAGATTGCTCATTACAAAGAAGACAGCAAAAGCTAATAGAAGAATCTCCGGCAGTAGTATTAAATAAAAAAGTAAGAGAAAATTTATTACATACTGCCACTAAAGCTGCAAAATATATCAAATACGAAGGTGCAGGCACTTTTGAGTTTTTACTTGATGAAAATAAAACAGATTTTTATTTTATGGAAATGAATACAAGACTTCAAGTAGAACATACCGTTAGCGAGATGGTAAGTAGCCTTGATTTGATAGAACTTATGATAAGAATATCAGAAGGAGAAGAACTTCCAAGCCAAGATTCTATTAATTTTAGTGGGCATGCAATAGAATGCAGAATCACAGCAGAAGATCCAGAAAAATTCTATCCATGTCCAGGAAAAATTACTACTTGGATACCACCTGGTGGTGGTAATGTGAGATTAGATACTCATGTATATGCTGGATATAGTGTGCCTATATTTTATGATTCTATGATTGGTAAGCTTATTGTTTGGGCTAGAGATAGACCACAAGCTATTGCTAGAATGAAAAGAGCGTTAAAAGAATTTAAAGTTGAAGGTATCAAAACTACAATTCCATTTCATATAAATATGATGGATAATGAGGATTTTCAAAAATCAAGAATCCATACTAAATATTTGGAACAAAAAATGCTGTAAATTAGTAAATCTTATTTACTAAGGCATTTTATGAGAGTAGATTCTAAAAATACTACAAATCTAGCGACAATAGATTCAAGAAAGATAACAGATACTGCAAGTAGCACTCCAAAGAAAAAGATAAATTTTAATAATAGAAATATTAATAATGGTTATTCAACAATAACAACTAGGGATTTAAATAATAAGATTGGAATCTTGCAAATAGCATATAAAACTATAAAAGATATATTAGATATTGATTCTATAACAGAGATAAAAACAAAGCTATTTGATGCAAAACTTTTTAATAGACAAATCTTTACACAAAGTCAAATTATAAAAGATTCTCATGGTAATACAATCTTTGATGCAAATAGAATCTTAGATACCATTCCAGATGATAATAGAGATATAGCAATTTTTAAAAAATCTTTAAAAATAGAGAGTAAATTTATTGAAGATTCTATAAAAAAGCTAAAAGAAGAATCTATGCAAGATTCTATAAAAATAGAAGACAATAATTTAGATAAAGATTTTTTACTATCCAATCCGCTTCTATTTGCTAAGTCCCACAATGTAGCTTCACTTGCTTCAAAAATAGATACATTATTATTATGATACCTTATAGTACTCAATATATAGATGATGATGATATATCTGCTGTAATATCAGCACTAAAGGGTGATTGTATCACGCAAGGTGAGATTGTAGAACTATTTGAAATAGAGCTTGCAAAATATTTAGGTGTAAAGTATGTAGTAGTTTTTAATTCTGCTACATCAGCACTAAATATATCTTATAAGATTCTGCTACTTAGTGGATTTAGTGCAATTACCACTCCGCTTACATTTTGTGCTACTGCAAATATGATGCTTGAAAATGATATCACACCTATATTTTGTGATTGTGATAGTTGTGGCAATATAAGCGTAGAATCTATAAAAAAAATATTAAATAACAATGATAATATAAAAGCCCTTGTAAGTGTTGATTTTGCTGGAAATAGTGTAGAAGTAGATGAGATTTTACAAGTTTGTAAGCAAAATAATTTATATTTTATTTCAGACAGCTCTCACTCATTTGGTGGTGAATATAAGAATGTAAAGATTGGAAACTTTGCAGATATGACAATCTTTAGCTTCCATGCATTAAAATCAATTACTACTATTGAAGGTGGTGCTATTGCTACAAATAATAAAGATTTTTATGATAAAGCAAGATTACTTCGCTCGCATGGCATAAAAAAGATGAGACTTTGGAATAGTGAGTTGGATTTTATTGGATATAACTTTAGATTAAGTGATGTAGCTTGTGCTTTGGGGATTTCGCAGTTAAAAAAAGTAGATAGTTTTATTGAAAAAAGAAAAAAAATAGCTACATTTTATGAAAAAAGATTCTCTAATAATCCTTATTTCTCCACATTAAAGATAAAAGACTATATTAAATCTACTTATCATTTATATCCTATTTTATTAAATCAGAATCTTTGGTGTGCTAAAGAAGAGATATTTCAGGCAATGCTTGATTTAGGTATTGGCGTGCAAGTTCATTATAAGCCTATTTATCAATATAATCTTTATAAAAAATCTCATCATACAATAGAAGGTGTAGAGAATTTTTATAAAAGTGAAATAAGCATTCCTTGTCATCAAAAAATGACTATACAAGATGTAGAATTTGTAGCAGATAGTGTGCTAAAGGTATTAGAATCTAATTGACTTTTAATGCTTCTTAAAGTAGAATTACGCCTTTATTATTTTTTAAGTCAAGGTAGCTCAGCTGGTTAGAGCGCTGGTCTCATAAGCCGGAGGTCGGGAGTTCAAGTCTCCCTCTTGACACCATTAATACGTATTTAGGTATCTTTTAAGATTATTACTCTCTTTTTTTAAAATTCACATCTATTACTATTTTAAATATTATATTAAGCTAAAACCAAATAAGATTCCGCTATTTTTTACAAAAGGATACATAATGGATTCTATAAATACTATGTTTATTATGCTTTGCACTTTGCTTGTTTTGCTTATGACACCTGCTTTGGCGATGTTTTATTCAGGTATGGTTCGTAGCAAAAATACTCTAAATACAATCATGAATTGTTTTATTGTATTTGGTGTTATTAGTATTCAGTGGGTAATTATTGGTTTTTCTCTTTCATTTTCAAACAATAGCACTAATGGTATCGTAGGTGATTTATCAAATTTTGCACTAAATGGTATTAGTGGTTACAATGATGCAGGTGTGCCAAATATCTTATTTGTGCTTTTCCAAATGATGTTTGCCCTCATTGCCTCTGCTATCATTACAGGCTCACTTGTAGGTCGTATAAAACTTGGTGTTCTAGTAGTATTTCTTATATTTTGGAGCACTTTTGTATATGATATTTTAGCGCATATGATTTGGCATAAAGATGGCTTTTTGTTAGTTCGTGGAGGGCTAGATTTTGCAGGTGGCGGAGTAGTTCATATAAGTTCTGGTGTAGCTGGGCTTGTGGGTGTTTTGATGGTTGGAGCAAGAAAAGTTGAAAAAACACATGAAACAATTGCACACTCTATACCTTATACATTTTTGGGTGCAACTTTGCTT
Organism: Helicobacter sp. MIT 99-5507; assembly: GCF_003364295.1. Classification (NCBI taxonomy): domain Bacteria; kingdom Pseudomonadati; phylum Campylobacterota; class Epsilonproteobacteria; order Campylobacterales; family Helicobacteraceae; genus Helicobacter; species Helicobacter sp. MIT 99-5507. The sequence goes on along the minus strand of NZ_NXLO01000003.1, from coordinate 22,181 downwards.
TTAATTGGATGGCTTGGATTTAATACAGGTAGTGCAGGGCAGGTTGATGATATAGCGGTGACAGCTTTTGTAAATACTATATTATCAGCATCAAGTGGATATTTGGTATGGGTTATGGCAGAATGGATAAAACATAAAAAACCATCGATTTTAGGAAGCTTGAGCGGACTTGTAGCAGGACTTGTTAGTATCACACCAACTTGTGCTTATGTAAGCGTTTTGCATGCTATGATTATCGGTGCAATAGGTGCTATTGTATGTTTTGCAGGGCTTAGTTTTATCAAATACAAACTTAAATTTGATGACACATTGGATGCGTTTTCACTGCATGGTATTGGTGGAATCTGGGGAGGATTGGCTGTAGGATTATTTGCAAATGCTAAGGTAAATATGGCTGCAACAGGTGAAGGCACATTAGGTGAAGGTTTATTTATAAGTGGAAGTTGGCATTTGCTATTAGAACAGATTTTCTCTATTGTTATTTGTATTTTCTTATCAGCAATTGTTAGTTTTGTAATTTTTAAAGTCATTTCATTTTTTACAGATTTAAGAGTAAATGAAAGTATAGAAGAAGAAGGGCTTGATATATTACATGGTGAAAAAGCTTATCAATAAGTTTATATTCAAATGTAGATTCTGTTATTTGTGAAATTGTAGTTTATAAGATTTTTTGAAATAAATTTTAGAATTTATAAAAAAAGTAAATTCTAAAATTGCAAAAGTATAATTTAGATCTATAGCAATAGAATCTAAAATTGGATCTAAATCTATGCTACAATCCAAAAAAATAAGCTAAGCTATAAAAACACCACTCAAATATAAATTATAAACTTAATATTTGAGCTAATTACCATTTATTTATCTTTTAGATTTAGTTCTTTTATGAGTTTTGTATATCTATCGTATTTAGTTCTTTTTAGGTATTTTAGTAAGCTTCTTCTTTGTCCTACTAATTTTAGCATTCCTAATCTACTTGAATGATCTTTTTTATTCATTTTTAAATGTTCTGTTAGATTTGAGATTCTTTGTGTAAGTAAAGCTATTTGAATCTCGCTTGAACCTGTGTCTTTTTCTCCTCTTGAAAATTTAGAGATGATTTCTTGTTTTTTCGCCGAATCTAAAGCCATTTGACCTTCTCCTGATTGGTATAAATTTTAAAGTTGAAATTCTACTATAAAATGATTTAAAAAAGCAAAGATTTAATTCAAAGCTGTTAAAATCTCAACTCTTAATTTTAAAATAAACGGGGTTTATAGCGTGGCAAAAAGTAGAGGGCAGTTGATAAATACGATTAGTCCTATTTTTAAGAGTTTTTTTGCTTCTAAAGATTTGATTGTAGTATTTTTTATTATGTCAATTTTGGCAATTATTATCATCCCATTGCCTAACTATTTACTTGATTTGTTTTTGACGATTTCTATAGCATTATCAGTATTAATTATTTTGATAGGATTATATATCTCTAAACCTACAGATTTTTCGGCATTTCCTACATTGCTACTTATGATTACATTATTTAGACTTGCTTTAAATGTAGCTACTACTAGAATGATACTTAGCAATGGGCATTTGGGTGTTGAGAATGTAAGCGAGATTGTAAGTGCTTTTGGACATTTTGTAGTTAGTGGCAATTATGTAATTGGTATTATTGTATTTTCTATTCTTGTGATTGTAAATTATATAGTTATTACAAGTGGTTCTACAAGGGTTGCAGAAGTGCAAGCTAGATTTACATTGGAAGCAATGCCTGGTAAGCAAATGGCAATAGATGCAGATTTGAATTCTGGTTTGATAGATAAAGAAGAAGCACAAAAAAGAAGAGAGATTCTAGTTCAAGAAGCTGATTTTTATGGTTCAATGGATGGTGCATCAAAGTTTGTAAAAGGTGATGCAATCGCAGGGATAATAATCACTTTTGTAAATATTATAGGCGGTTTTTTGATAGGAACTTTTGGTCATGGCATGCCTATAAGTGATAGTGCAAGCACATTTACTATACTTACAATTGGAGATGGTTTAGTCACTCAGATTCCAGCATTGATAGTATCTACTGCCACAGGTATAGTAATCACTCGGGCTACAAAAAGCGAGGAAAAAGATTTTGCTTCTGGTGTAGTAAATCAGCTTTTAGGAAACAGCAAGATTCTATTAATTGTTGGCGGAATATTAGTATTTTTTGCTTTTATTCCAGGACTTCCTGCTCTTTCGCTTGGATTTGTTGGATTTATTTTTCTTATAATGAGTTATTTGCTTAGCTCACAAGATAAGGATAATGTATTTTCAAATATCAAAAAATGGCTATTTAAAAAAATAGATATAGAATCTAAACCTCAAGTAAAACAAATGCCAAAAGAAATAGCAAAAGAGCCACGAAGTGCAAAGAGTATAAGAGAATTAGAAGAACAAATAAGACTAAAAGAGCAAGCAAGCCTAAATGATAAACTAAAGATAAATGTTTTGCAATTATCTCTTGGCTACGGGCTTACAAAATTAGCAGAACATCCAGATAGCCCACTAATTGAAAGAATACGCGGTGTTAGAGAAAATATCGCCCAAATGTATGGATTTATCGTGCCACACATTAGAATCAAAGCAAATCCAAGTTATGATTTTTCACCAAATGGCTATGAGATTCTGCTAAAAGGCATTAGTGTAGGGCAGGGTGAGGTCATGCCAGATAAATTTCTAGCTATTAATTCAACAGGTATGGATATAACAGAAATAGAAGGCATAAAGGCAAAAGATCCTGCACTCAATATGGATGGACTTTGGATTGAAAAAAAAGACAAAGATGATGCCACTATTGCAGGATACACGGTTGTAGATAGTGCTCATATTATAAGTGTTCATATCTCACAAATCATTAAATACTATGCTGAAGATATATTAACAAGACAAGATGTAAAAAATCTAATAGATAGATTAAAAGATGATTTTCCTAGCCTTGTTGCAGATAGTGAGAAGATTCCACTAGGTGTGATTCATCAAGTATTAAAAGAATTATTGCACGATGAAATACCTATAAAAGATATGCTTACAATATTAGAGACTATCGTAGAGGTAGCTCCTGGAGCTCAAAATAGTGTGCCTATCATCATGGATTATGTCAGAAGTGCGTTATCAAGAGTGATTACTAATATGCTAAAAGATGATGATGGTATTGTAAAATTATTTATAATGTCTCAAGAAAGCGAAGATTATTTACTATCTAGATTAAAAGATATGCAACCTTATGGAAAGAAACTCGTTTTAAGTATAGGTGAGACACAAGTTTTACGAAATACAATCGATGCAGCTATTACTAAAGCTCAAAGTTTGCATAGTGTGCCAATATTACTTGTAAGCACTACACTTAGAAGATCTCTATCAAAAGAAATGGAAAATAATGCACTAGCTATAAAAGTAATAGGTCATAGTGAAATAAGTAGCAATGCAAAATGTGAGATTCTGGGTAATTTAGAATTAAAATTTAACTAAAAAGGATAGCAATGCAAGTTCATCATCTATCACATATTGATTTAGACGGATATGGAGCACAATTAGTCTCAAAAGAAATATTTGATGATATTAGATTCTACAATGCAAATTATGGTAAAGAAGTAGAAGTAAGACTAAGGAATATTATTGATAATATAAAAAGAGAATCTAAAAGTGATTTTTTGATACTTATTACTGACTTGAATTTGAATATGAATGAAGCAAAATTTCTTATCCATGAAGTAAATGCATTAAATATGTCAAATAAAAATGTTAGATTGAAATTACTTGATCATCATATAAGTGGGAAAGATTGTGCAGATAGTTTTGAGTGGTATCATCTAGATTCTAGTATTTGTGCTTCAAAGATTGCATTTAATGTATTAAAAAATGAATACAAATTATCTGATGAAAAAATAGCATGGCTAGATCCATTTGTAGAGATGATAAATTCTGCTGATACTTGGAAAGAAGATGGTTTTGCTTTTGATTTTGGTAAAGTTGCTCTTGGTATGATTGCTCAAAGTAGGGAATTTACTAGGTTTATATTTGATGATTATGATAGGATTTTTAAATTCAATATGCTTTATGAAGCAAAAAAATATTTATTAGATTCCAATAATAATCTTAGAGAAAATGCAAATGTAAATTTTGATAATAATATTTTCTTATTCAAAAAAACTTTACTTGGTGGTGATGTAAATACGCAAACTATGGAAGAGATTCTCTCTAATAAACAAACAGAATTATTAAGCCAAAATAAAGATGAATATAGTATTTTTTACAAAGATAAAAAAGGCTTGCTTACATATTCAATCGGTGGAATCTCAATCCTTGCAAATCTATTTTTAAAAGAAAATAGTGAGTTTGATTTTTTTATAGATATTGGCGTAAAAGGAAATGTATCAATTCGTGCAAATGGTAATTGTGATGTAAGTATGATGTCAAAAGATCTTTTTGGTGGTGGCGGACACAAAAATGCGGCAGGTGGCAAATTTGATGGATTTAAAGAAACATTTTTATATGAGGAAGCAAAAGAACAAGTCATAAATTTGATTCACTCAAAGGAATAGGATGGAACAAATAAGTAAAAATGAATTATTAGATGAAATCATCATTATTTTGATGGCAGCACTAAGCCTTGCTGGTGTAAGAGATGATTGTATGAAACAAGCACTTGAGGCTTATGAAGATTTGATTGATGAAATAAGCGATGATGAAGAATATGATTATAAGGCAATATGCAAGGTGATTAATAGGCTTAAAAAGACTAGAGGGGAGTTATTTGGTTAAAACAATGAAGATAAAAAATATTGCAGTTTTATTTAGTGGCAATGGTAGCAATATGGAGAATCTTTATTTGAAATTGCATAATAAAACTTTTGGTGATATTAAGATTGATTTTAAGATTGCAATAAGTAGTAGAAAAGATGCTTATGGTATCACAAGATGTGCAAATCTTGGGCTAAAATGTGAAGTTTTAGCAAGCAAAGAAAATAAAGAAAATTATGATTTAAAATTGTTAGAAATACTAAAACCTTATGATATTGATTTAGTCATATTAGCAGGCTTTATGCGCATACTTAGCGATGATTTTATAAATATTTATAAGACAATTAATATCCATCCATCTATATTGCCACTTTTTAAAGGTGCAAATGGAATCTTAGAATCTTATAAAAGTGATATGAAAATAGCTGGTGTAAGCGTGCATTATGTAAATAATGAGCTAGATTCTGGGGAGTTAATAGAACAAGATGTGATAAAAAAAATAGATGGCGAGGATTTGCAATCTTTTGAAAATAGGATTCATGCTTTAGAATATGAAATATACCCAAAAGCAGTGCTAAAGGTGCTTTTATAATGCAAGATTTGGTATTTTTTGCAATCATTTCAGTGCTTGTTTTTGTTGCCCCCATGATTAATAATCTAATTAAGATTCCAGTTGTTGTAGTAGAGATATTGCTTGGTGCATTAGCGATAAATTCAGGCATCATAATAGAATCTAATTCTGTAAAAGAAGTAGCACAAATAGGTTTTTTATTTTTGATGTTTTTGGCTGGAATAGAAGTTGATTTAAAAAGCTTTAAGGTGATGGGAAAAAGTTTTTTAAAACAAGTTGCGATGTATTTTTTCATACTTTATTCTGTCACTTGTTTGGTGATTTTACTTCTTGATTTACCAGTAATTTATATTGTCGCATTTCCTATTATGTCTCTTGGTATGATTATGATGCTTATTCAAGAATATGGCAAGCAATATGATTGGCTAAATTTATGCCTAAAGATAGGAATTATAGGGGAATTAGTAAGTATTTTAATGCTTGTAGTTTTAAATGGATATTATTCATTTGGAATGGGTGTTGAGCTATATAAATCACTTGGAATCTTGATTGTATTTTTAATAATTATGATAATTTTGTTTCAAATATTTAATATTATTTTTTGGTGGTTTCCAGATTTACGATTGCTTTTTATGCCAGATTCAAGTAAATCTAATCAAGATATAAGATATAGTATGATGCTATTTTTGATTATGGTTGTTATTGTTTCACTATTGCATATTGAGCCTGCACTTGGAGCATTTTTATCTGGGCTTATTATTTCTAATTATTTTAAATATAAAAAAGAACTTCATCATAAATTAAATGAATTTGGATTTGGATTTTTAATACCGCTATTTTTTGTTTATATTGGAACAACTTTAGATTTTGAGCTGATTTTTGCTGATAAAAGTATCGTTTTGCATGCTTTGCAAATTTGTGTAATCATGATAATTATTAGAATCATTTCAGCAAGTCTTGTGTTTAATTCATATTTTAAAAATGTAAAAAGTATATTTTTATTTGCACTAAGTGATGCAATGCCACTTACTTTTCTTATTGCTATGGCTACACTTGGATTAAATATCGGTGCTTTACAAATTGAACAATATTATTCTTTTGTGCTTAGTGCTATGCTTGAGGCAGTGCTGTTTATGATTGTTATTAAGATAATCTTACATTTTACAGAGGATTCTAAAAAGGAGGTATGATTGGCAACTATAAAACATACAATTTTAATTGTTAGTTTTACTGCATTCATACTAGCTATATTAAAGCTTATTTTTGCTGTAATTAGCGGGTCTGTTGTCATTCTTGCTTCTGCGATTGATTCATTATTTGATGTTTTGTTTTCATTGCTAAACTTTTTTGCTATCAAAAAAATAGAATCTCCATCAAATAGATATTTTAATTATGGATATGGAAAGTTAGAAGGTTTTGCATCACTTTTTGAAGGGGTTTTTATATTTATCTCTGGAATCTACATTATCTATAGATCGATTATAAAATTTATCAATAATGAAGGCATAAATGATGTAAATCAAGGCTTATTTATCATGATGGTTTCTATCATTTTAACAGCAATCATTGTGATATATTTAAATATGATTTCAAAAAAACAAAATAATCTTATATTGCAAGCTGAGATTCTGCATTATAAGACAGATTTATTAAGCAATCTAGCAATCATTATTTCACTTTTTATTGTGAAATTTAGTGGATTTGAAGAGTTTGATAGTATCGTAGGTGTATTGCTAGGAATTTATATTTGTTTTAATGCCTTTAAGATCGCAAAAAAAGCCTTTTTTATGCTGCTTGATAGGTCAATTGATGATAAATTATTTACATCTATTGTAGATATTTTGGATAAAAATGACAAAATTGCAAGCTATCATGATTTTAAAAGCAGGATAAGCGGAAATACTATTTTTCTATCTTGTCATTTGGTATTTGATGATAATATTTCTTTATTTGATGCTCATTCTATATCAAATGATATTGAAAAAAGTATAGAGAATCTTAGTGATGAATATAAGTGGGCTATATTAATTCACCTTGATCCATATGATGATAGTATATAAATTTTTATTTATTTTAGATATTATTGGCTCTTTTAAAAAAATAAAATAAAAGGATAAAAATGTTTAAAAAAGTATTTTTAATTTCATTATTAGCCCTAGGATTACATGCTGAAAGTATATTTGCGGGCGTGAGTGCTGGTGTTCCAATCACAACCCCAAAATATAATGGCGCCCTTAGTGCTATGAAAGATAGTTTTCCAAAAACAGGTATTGGTTATAACCTAGGTGTCAATGCAGGATATGAAGATGATTTAGGTCCAAATGATGGGTTTAAATTGTATTTAGAATATAACTATAGTCAATCATATGGCAAAAGAACAAGTTTGCTTAGAAATATGAAAGCTACTATATCTTCTCAAATGATTACATTAAATGCGGATTATTATTATGATTTTACGGATTTATTTGGTGCTTATTTGGGTATTGGGGCAGGATATGTTTCATATAAGCCAAAATATACACTAGCAAGTATGACTTTTGGAAATGAGCAAAAAGGTGGATTTGCTTTGCCTATTAATCTTGGTTTGTTATTACATGCAGATGATGATCATGACTTTAGTATCGGAGTAAAAATTCCACTAGTTAGCTATAAATATAAAATTGAAAATAGCATTATGCCTAATATGAATGGTTCAGTAAAACTTAGCAATTATATTGTTTCTATAGGTTATAATTACACATTTTAATTTCACCCCTTTAAATAGGGGAAATAGTTAAAATTATATTTTAAAAAATATCTAGATTCTTATAATTTATCTAAGTTTTTATTTTCTATTAAAATCATCTTCTAACCGCACTATATCATCTTCACCTAGATATTGCCCAACTTGCACTTCAATGATTACTAAATCTATTTTTCCAGGATTCTCAAGCCTATGAACTTGTCCCATTGGAATATATGTGCTTTCATTTGCTTTTAGAAAAAATTCTTTTTCACCAAGTGTTACGATAGCACTACCGCTTACTACAATCCAATGCTCACTTCTATGAAAATGCTTTTGTAAGCTTAGTCGTTTTTTTGACTTGACAACAATTTTTTTGATTTTATAATTTTGTGTATCAAGCAAGACGCTATAACTTCCCCAAGGACGATAAGCGGTGCTATGGATTTGTGCAAGTGGGCTATTATTTGATTTTAGAATTTTTACTATATCTTTTACTTTTTGACTTTCTCCTGCTTTACTAATAAGAAGTGAATCTGTGGTATCAATAATTATTAAATCATCTATTCCTATTGTAGCTATAAATTTATTTGAAAGAATAAAATTATTAGTAGAATCTATTGCAATCAACTCTGTATTTGAAGCATTATTATTAGAATCTTTTGGATATTCATCTTTTAGTGCATCAAAGCTTCCTACATCATTCCAAATAAAATCACTTTTTACTAATTTTAGCTTTTTTGATTTTTCCATAATGGCATAATCAATACTGATTTCTTCAATATTAATACAATCTTTTTCTTTTAAAAATTTAAAATTATTTTGTTTTGTAGCAGAATCTAGAGCAATATTGCAGTATGAAAGTAAATCTGGCTTATATAATTTAAATTCATTAATTAGCACACCAGCCTTGAAACAAAACATGCCACTATTCCAATAATATTCTTTAGATTCTACATATTGCTTTGCCTTATCTTTATCTGGTTTTTCAAAAAATTCTATACCATTTTTACTATCTTTTATATATCCATAGCCTGTATTTGGGTTTGTTGGTTTTATGCCAAAGACTACGATATTACCATTTTCTGCAAGCTCTTTTGCCTCTAAAATCGCTTTATTGTAAGATTCTGTGTTTTTTATGATATGGTCGCTTGGAAGTGCTAATATAATATCATCTTCTTTTGCATTTAGTGCTACAAATAGCAATGCTGCAGCTGTATTTTTTGATACACTCTCTAAGATATAATCAAATTTGGTATTGCTTATATTTGCATCTTCTTTGATTTTTTCTATTTCATCTAATGCCAAAAAATAATGCTTATCATTTGTAACAATGCAAAAATTATCACTAAGGGTAAGATTTCTTAAAATTGTTTGTTGAAATAGAGATTCATTTATTAATGATACAAATTGTTTTGGCATAAGCTCTCTTGAGAGAGGCCAAAGTCTCGTGCCACTTCCACCACATAAAACTGCTATAATCATCATATAATCCTTTAAAAATTATTTTAAATTTGCAAATTTATTTAAAACTGCCATTCTTATACATACACCATTTGATACTTGGTCTAAAACCTTACATCTACTATCTTTTAACATTTCATCATCAATATCAATATTTCTATGAACTGGTCCAGGGTGTAAGACTATTATATCCCTATTTCCTAGTAATTCTTTTGTAATACAGAATCTTGAAGCATAATCTTTTAGCGAGCTATAGATTTGATAGTTATGTCTTTCACTCTGTGTGCGAAGGCTCATAATAATATCGCAATCATCTATAATATCTTTTATATTATCTACTTTTTTTAGATTCTCTTCTTCTTTAAATAAGCTTTGAAAATGAGGCGGTGCTACCAAAATCACTTTCATACCCAATCTCTTAAATAGATCTATACCACTTGTTGCTACTCTAGAATTTATCACATCTCCAACAATTGCAATCCTCTTCCCGCTTAAATCTCCAAAATGTAATTTCATAGTCATAGCATCAAGTAAAGCTTGTGTTGGGTGAGCATGGGCACCATCTCCACCATTTATAATTGGGCAAGATACATATTTTGCTAGATAGTTTCCAGCTCCTGCATTGCTATGGCGAATGATAATTGCATTTGGACTCATAGCATTTATATTTGCTGCGGTATCTGCTATTGTTTCACCCTTTTGTGTAGAGCTTTTGTGAATATCAAGTCTTACTACTTTTGCTCCAAGCCTTTTTGCAGCGATTTCAAAACTACTCAGTGTTCGTGTAGAATTTTCAAAAAAGATTGTAATTATTAGCTTATTTAGCAAAGTTTGTGTGATTTCACTGCTTTTTTTGTATTGTATTGCTTTATTTATGATTTCATTGATAGATTCTAGATTCAAATCCTCTGTACTAATTAGGTGTTCTAACATCATTACCCTTAAACAAAAAGATGATAAAATCATACCAAAAGCCATTTAAAAGAGTTTTGAATTTGAAAAATATTTTTATTTTATTGTGTTTTTTATTTAGTGGTTGTGGTTTTTACAAAGATAGCTTTAAGCCAGAAGTTTTAGCTGAAAAGAAGATTTTATCAAGTAGAAAAGCAGAGATTATAACTGATGATAAAGTTTCTATGGTTGTTATTGCTACATATCTAAATAATGTCAATCCAGATATATACAATACAAGAGAATATTTTCTTATAGAAATTTTTAGCGAACTTGATATTCCATTTATAGATTATATGCATTTTAGTATCACAGATAATGAATATTTCTTATGGGCACGTGAAGTGAATAAAGATGAATTTGATAATGTGATTAATGTATCAAATAAATGGAGTAAATTATTTTTAGTAGCATTTAGTGATATCAATGAATACAATAAGAAAGATTTAAAATTACATTTAGAAATAGATACTATTGGAAGTATGATTTTTGATTTTACTTATCAAGTCTTTGAAATGAAACTATAATTTTATATTTATAAACCTTACTACTTTAGATAAAAATTTAGAATTCCTGTAATTATTTTGTTTTTGTATTGCAGGATTTATAAATGCCTTTATATATTAATCTTTAAATTATATATAGATTCAAGTTACAATACCAAAATGAGATTAGATAGTTTTTTATTTATAAATCATTTTGTTCAAAGTAGAAATAAAGCAAATGAATTAATAAAGAGTGGTTTTATTAAAGTTGATGGAAAGATTGTATTAAAACCTAGTTTTATTGTTGATTCTGATTATAAAATAGAGATTCTAAAAGAAGTTTTTGTAAGTAGAGCAGGGGAGAAACTAGATTATTATATTAAATCTCATAATCTTGATTTTAGTAATATGAATGTATTAGATATTGGTAGCTCTAAGGGTGGATTTACTCAAGTTTTACTAAAATACAACGCCAAAAGTGTAACTTGCGTTGATATTGGGAGAAATCAACTAGATGTTTCACTAAGAAATAATCCAAAAATAAATCTTTTTGAATCTTGCGATATTAGAGAGTTTAATAGTTTGCATTTATTTGATTTTATTGTTTGTGATGTTTCTTTTATATCAATTAAAAATATTTTAGATTCTATTTTTAGATTACTTTGTGGAGAGGCACTACTGCTTTTTAAACCGCAATTTGAAGTAGGTAAAAATGCTAAACGTAATAAAAAAGGAGTAGTTATGCAAAAAGAAGCTATAGATTCTGCATTAGATGAAATATTAGCTTTACTAAAGCAATATGGCTTTCTTATCTTAAATGTAGAATCTTCTAAGCTAAAAGGGAAAGAGGGAAATGAAGAAATTTTCATTAATATCAAAAAATGCTAATATAAAATCTATTGCTATTGGTAAATTTGATAGTATGCACTTAGCACACAAAGCTATACTAGATAAATTAGATGAAAATGGAATCGTGCTTTTAATAAAAATGCCTCCAAATTTATATGGCTTTATGCTTCCATATGATAAGCGTCAAAATTACTCACAAAATGAGATTTATTATATTGATTTTGATGAAATTAGTAGCTTAAGTGGTATAGAATTTTTAGAAATGTTAAAAGATAAATTGCCAAATTTAGAGCATATTATCGTTGGTGGTGATTTTAGGTTTGGAAAAAATAGAGCTTATAGTGCAAAAGATATAGAAAATATATCAAATTTTACTACAACAATCATTAGCGAAATGAGCATTGATGGTATTCCTATCCATTCATCACATATTAAAAAATATCTTTTAGATGGAGATATAAAATTAGCAAATAAACTTCTTGGACGTTTTTATTGTATCGAGGGTGAAGTTATTAGCGGGCAGGGGATTGGAAGTGATTTATTATTTCCTACGATAAATATTAAAGCTGATGTTTATGTCTTGCCACAAGATGGAGTATATGTAACATATACAAAAATAAATGGCGAAATATTTAAATCTATTTCATTTTTAGGACATAGATTTAGCACCGATATGAGCTTTGCAATCGAGACACATATAATTGATAAAAACATAAAAAATCCACCAAATATCTTAGAAATATATTTTGTAGAAAAAATTAGAGACAATCAGAAGTTTAATTCTTTTGCACTACTAAAAGAGCAAATCACAAACGATATAAATATTGCTAGAGATATATTAGAAATACAAAATAAAATAAATATTTTTTAAAGATAATAAAATGAAAAAAAATAATATTGATGTAATTTTTCAAAAAGAAATAAATCAAAAATTTTCATTTAATAGCGAAGTTGCTGCCGTATTTGATGATATGGCTACTAGGTCTATTCCATATTATCGTGATAATATTCATCTAATCTCGCAGATTCTAAAATCAAAAAAAATCAATTCATTATGTGATATGGGCTGTTCTACTGGGAATTTATTATTAGAGTTAAGTCAGAATCTTAGCGATGTAAGATTAAGTGGGATTGATAATTCTTCTAGCATGTTAGATATTGCAAAAGCAAAAGCAAAAGCTTATGGTGCAAATATCAATTTTATTCAAGCTGATATTTTGGATTTTGATTTTAATTTTGATGTGGTTATTTCAAACTACACACTTCAATTTATACGCCCTATAAATAGAGAAAATCTACTCTTAAAAATATATAATTCATTACCAAAAAATGGTATTTTTATTTTAAGTGAAAAGCTTATTTCAAATAATAAATGGCTAGATAAAGAGCTAATAGATATTTATCATAATTTTAAAAAAGAGCAGGGCTATAGCAATACTGAAATAAGCAAAAAAAGAGAAGCATTAGAAAATATTCTTATTCCATATACACAAGAAGAAAATATTGCACTTTTAAAAAAAGTTGGCTTTGGAAGTGTAGAGATGATTTTTCGTTTTGCAAATTTTGCTACATTTATCGCCATAAAAGAATAGATTCTAAAGGAATAAAATGCAAAATGATATGATAGATTTTTTAATACAAATATTACAAAAAGAGAGCATTACTCCAAATGAATGCGGAATCTTTGATTTGATAAAGGCAGAATTGAGTGATTTTGAAGTAATTAGACTTGATAAAAATGGAGTAAAAAACATCTTTTTGTATAAAGATTTTTCAGCAAATAAAAATCCCAAAATCCATCTTTGTTTTGCTGGGCATATAGATGTAGTTCCAAGTGGTGAAGGCTGGAGCTATCCGCCATTTGGTGGTGTAATTGATAATGATGTGATTTATAGCCGTGGTGTATGCGATATGAAAGGTGGAGTTGCTAGCTTTGTATATGCTATAAAAGAAGTAAAACAATTTAGCGGGATTCTATCTATTTTGCTTACAAGCGATGAGGAAGGTGAAGGAATCTATGGCACAAAAATAATGCTAGAGCATTTAAAAAATATAGATTTTTTGCCTGATTTTGCACTTGTTGCAGAACCAACTTCAAATAAGATTCTAGGTGATGTAGTAAAAATTGGCAGACGAGGTTCTATTAATGGTAGGTTAAAAATCATGGGCAAGCAAGGTCATGTAGCCTATCCAAATAAATGTATAAATCCAATAGATTTAATAGCCCCGCTACTTCCAAAACTCTCAAATATCGCACTTGATAGTGGAGATGATAATTTTTTGGAAAGTAGATTAATTATTACAAATATTAAGTCTGGAATGGGTGTTGTAAATGTAACTCCAAATGATTTAGAAATTATGTTTAATGTGCGAAACAATCCCCTTACTACACAAGAAAGTCTAAAAAGATATATTGATAATGTATTCAATCTCTTGCCTTATTCTTTGGAGTTAAAGCAGAGTTCATATCCATTTATTACAGAATCTAAGATTCTAATAGAATCTATAAAGTCTGCAATTATGGAGGTAGTAAATATAGATTGCAAGCTTGATACAGGTGGTGGGACAAGTGATGCACGATATTTTAGTAGTTTTGGAATCGAGGTAATAGAGCTAGGACTTTTAAATGCTAGCATTCATGCAATAGATGAAAATAGCAAGATAGATGATATTATAAAATTGCGTGATATTTTTAGTGCTTTTATAAAAAAATTGGAAATTAGTATTGAATAGACTTTTTGTCGCAAAAAAGCCGCCTTTTTTGAGTTCAAATAAATTTTTACAAAAAATTAAATATCAAATGAATCTAAAAAAAATAGGCTATAGCGGAATCTTAGATCCATTTGCAAGCGGTGTTTTGGTAGTAGCAAGTGGAAGCTATACAAAGCTTTTTTCTCATTTTGATTTATCAAAAAAGACTTATATTGCCACGCTTTGGCTTGGAGCTAAATCTAGCAGCCTTGATATAGAAAATATCACAAATATAGAAATAACAAAGCCAGTTCCAAAAATAAAATTATTAGAGGTGCTAGATTCTCTAAAGGGCAAAATAACATATAAGCCCCCAAAATTTAGTGCAAAAAAAATTAATGGCATTAGAGCATATAAACTTGCTAGAGAAAATAAAGAAGTAGAATTAAAAGCAATTACTAGTGAGATATTTGATATTTCTATTTTAAATTATTCTCATCCATTTTTAAGTTTTAAAATTAGTGTATCAAATGGCACTTATATTCGCTCAATTGGTGAGATAATCGCACAAAAATTAGAAGTAGATGGAGCTTTATCAAATTTAGTTAGAGTTAGTGAGGGGGATTTTGTATTTGATAATTATAAATTTCTTAATCCACTTGATTTTATAACTTATCCTAGAATTGATTTGAGTTTGTATGAAAATGATATGAGATGTGGAAAAACTATCAATACAAGAAATTTGAAAATTCTTAAAAATTGTAGATATATAGCTATTTTTACAGATTTTTTCTCTATAATTGAATTTAATGATTTTGGAGAAATTAGATATATTTTAAATAATGTAGGATTATAAATGTTAGTTTTATCAAGAAAAGTAAATGAGGAAGTAATAATTGGTGATAATATCAGCATAAAGATTGTATCTATCCAAAATGGAATAGTAAAACTTGGATTTGAAGCTCCACAAAATAAGGTTATACTGCGTGGTGAGTTAAAAGATGCTATTATTGGAGAAAACTTCAAGGCATCAAATAAAATAGAAGATAAAAATCTAACAAGTATAAGAGAGATTTTAAAAAACAAAAGATGACTAAAACCTACATTTCTTATCCAAAAATAAATATTTTTTTTAAAATTATAGGGATTTTACCTAATGGTTATTGCGATATTTTATCTCGTTATATAAAAGTGCAAAATAGTTTTTTTGATACTTTAGAGATTAGAGGTAGTGAGAGTTTTAGCTTGGATGGTAATTTTGCATGTCCTATGCATTTAAATACGATATTTAAAGCAAAATTAGCTATGCAAGAATATTTAAAAAATAAATCAAGGCATAAAGAATCCAAATATCTAGAATCTTTTAGCATTAGCGTTGATAAAAAGATTCCTATTTTTGCAGGGCTTGGCGGTGGAAGCTCAAATGCGGGAGTATATTTGCTTGCAATAAATGAGATTTTAGAGCTTGGGTTTGATAAAACTACTTTAGCAAATATTGGTTCAAAAGTCGGTGCTGATGTGAGTTTTTTTATATATGATTATACAAGTAGCAATGTATCTGGTTTTGGTGATATTATAGAAGAATTTGTAGAAGAAAACTTAGAATTTGAGATTTTTACTCCACCAATAGATTCTCATACAAATGCAGTATTTGCTGAATTTAAAAAAGATTTTAGAGTAGATTTTGATCTTGCAAAAAAAATGACTTCTTTAAAATCACTTGATTTATTAAAAAATTTTTCTATTGAATTATTAAATGATTTATATTTACCAGCTACTAGGGTTTATAGCGAGCTTTTGTCTTATAGTAAAGAAGGATATTTTTTTAGCGGAAGTGGAAGTAGCTTTTTTAGGCTAAAGTGAGGAATTTATGCGAAATATTGTAGCCACAAATAGAAAGGCTTTATTTGATTATTTTATCATTGATAGATTTGAAGCAGGTGTTGTTCTAAGCGGTGCTGAAGTAAAAGCAATTCGGGCAAAAAAAGTAAATATAAAAGATAGCTTTGTTAGGATAATAAGAAATGAAGCTTTTTTATTTAATACACATATATCACATTTAAATACTACAAATGCGTATTTTAAGCCAGATGAAAAAGCCCCTAGAAAGTTATTATTGCACAAAAAAGAGATTAATAAATTATTTTCTTTTGTATCACAAAAAACATATACGATAGTTCCATTAAGTCTATATTTTAATAAAAAAAATATTTTAAAAGCAGAAATTGCTTTAGCACAAGGTAAAAAACTATATGATAAAAGAGAAAGTATAAAGAAAAAAATGCTTGATAGAGAAGCACAAGCTGCATTAAAAAATAAATATTAATTAATCTTATCTCTTGGAATAAATATTAGTGATATTGAATTTACACAATGCCTAGTATCTTTAGGTGTGAATTTTTCGCCTAAAAATACATGCCCTAAATGCCCATTGCAATTAGCACACACAATCTCGATCCTAACTCCATCTCTATCAATTTCTCTTTTTATGCTATTTGGTATTTCATCATCAAAACTTGCCCATCCACATCCTGATACAAATTTATCTTTTGAATCATATAGCGGTGCTCTGCATTGTTTGCAAACATAGATTCCATCTTTGAAACAATCATTGTATTCACCAGTAAATGGCATTTCTGTTCCTTTATGTAAAATCACATCTTCTTCTTCTTTATTTAAAGCTTTCAATATAATCAACCTTTTTTTATGTATATTTTTTTATAATATAGATTTAATCACAAAATAATTTAAAATAAGTTCAATTTAGAAGTAGCCTATGAAAAAAGTTTTAGTAATTTTTGGCACTAGACCCGAGGCAATAAAGCTTTATCCTATAACCAAAGCATTAAGAAAAGAGAAATCTATAAATACAAAGATTTGTATCACAGCACAGCATAGAAGCATGCTTGATGATGTGCTAAAAATATTTGATATATCTCCAGATTATGATTTAGATATCATGCAAGAATCTCAAGATCTTTTTAGCATTAGCACAAATATATTAATAAAATTAAAGCCGATTTTAAAAGATTTTAATCCCGATTTGATACTTGTTCATGGTGATACAACCACGACTTTTATATCTGCTTTGGCAGGATTCTACTTTAAGATAAAAATAGCTCATATTGAAGCAGGACTAAGGACTTTTGATAAATAAAATCCATTTCCAGAAGAAATAAATAGAGAGCTTACAACAAAACTCGCTACTTATCATTTTGCCCCGACTAAATTAGCATATAAGAATCTAATAAAAGATGGAGTAAAAAAGCAAAATATTAGAATTGTTGGAAATAGCGTGATTGATGCTTTGAAGATAACATTAAATAAAATCAAACAAGATAAAAAATATAAAGAAAATATTATTTCATCTATGGGATTGGGTGAATTGCTAGATTCTAAATTTATTTTAGTTACTGCACATAGAAGAGAGAGTTTTGGAGTAGAGATAGAAAATATAGCAAATGCACTAAAAGAAATAGCACTAAAATTACCAAATATTTCTATTATTTATCCACTTCATTTAAATCCAAATATACAAATTCCTATGAGAAAGATTCTAGGAAATATCGATAATATCCACCTAATAGAGCCGCTTAGCTATGAAAAATTTCTTTATTTGATGTATAAAAGTTATATGATATTAACTGATAGCGGAGGGATTCAAGAAGAAGCTACATATTTGCATAAACCAACTTTGATACTTAGAAACAAAACAGAGCGAAAAGAGGCACTATCATGCAAAACATTGCGATTAATTGGCACAAATAAAGAAAATATCATTCAATCTGTATTATCTTTGTTTAATAAACCTAAAATATATCAAAAGATGGCAAATCCTAAGAATCCACTTGTATTTGGTGATGGAAATAGCGCTAAGAAGATAGTGAATTTTATAAAAAAATTATGATAGTTTTTTTGCTTGATTTATTTTATGCTACAAAAAATAGATTTTTTAGATTTTTAAATTACAAAAAGAATCTAAAAAGTGATTTAGTATTCTTAGATTCTCTTCCTAAATCAGATTTTTATATAGAATCAAAAAGCAAGATTCTAATCTTGGAGTTAAATAATTTTCATCTTGAGCTATTAGATTCTATAATTTATTATTTTGAAAGCTTGGGATATGAAGTAGATGTAGTAGTTAGAATAGAATCTAGCTACCAAAATGCTATAAAATTGGAATTAAGGCAGATTTTAGATTTACTTAAAGATACAAGCAAATATGATTTTGTATTTTTTAATACTATGTTTTTATCGCTAAAAACACAACATCACATAAAAACACTTGCAAACATCAATGCAAAATATGGAATCCTTGGAATCTACCACACCATAAGCGATATTTATAAATTTAGAGATATGCCTAATTATAAAGAAGGTAGGTATTTTGCTTTAAGAAAATTAAACTTTAGGGGCATGGCTGTATCAAATACACTTAGTTGCTCTAAAGAAATTGATATTAAATTTATCAAAAATGATATTGCTACTTTTATTAGCATTGGTTTTCCTTTGTATCATAGGAATTTTAGAGAAAAATTATACAAAGCAATAGAAGATCTATTAAAAGATAATATTAATAATTTTAGATTTATTTTAATTGGCAGAAATGAATTTAAAGATTTGAGATTTAAAGAATATATATCATTTTTCAAAAATCCAACTACATTAGAATTGCATGAGATTTTAAAATCAAGTAATCCACATTATACTTTTGGATTTTTTGATTCTTTTGCACATAAACATTATTTATACAATAGCACTAGCGGACTTAGACAATTTAGCCTAATGTATAATTTGCCATTTGTGATTAATAAAAAATTTGGTGAGAGTTTTGGTTTTGATAACAATAATGCAATTTTTTATGATTCTAGTTTATATCAAGCCCTAAAATATGCAATAAAACTTATTAATACAGATAAATACAATAATCTAAAATTTAATTTACATACATTAAATGAAAAGCTAAATGAAGATTCTATTACTTTGCTTCAAAGCTGTATTTCAAAATTAAAGGATAATAAATGAGAGATTTTTGCTTTTTTTGTATCACTTATAATAAGGATTACAAAGCATTTACTCTTATGATAGAGAGTTTTAAAAGACATAATATTGATAAGATTCCATTTGTAGTTGCAATCCAAGATGAAAGCATTTATGATGAAAAAAATATAAGCTATGATAGAAATGGGGGGGGGCAGAATCTAATATCATTTTGTGATTTTAAAAAGTTTGAAGATGATTGTATAAAAATTATAAAAGATAGTGATTTTGCATACCCATATTTAATAAAATCAAAAAGAAAAAATGGTCTAAGTAGCGGATATTTAAATCAAGAAATCTCAAAACTCACATTTTTTGAATATGAATATGCAGAGCATTATTTGTGTATTGATAGTGATACTATATTTATTAAAGATTTTTCTAGAGATGATTTTTTCTATGATGAAACTACGCCATATATCATTCTTGTGCAAGATAAAGATTTGCATTCAAAAAATTATTATATAAATTTTGCAAAAGAGAGAAAATATTTTATAAAAAAGATATTTGATTTTGTAGGATGTGAAGATTCTAGGCTTAGGACAAGTCATAATGGTCAAATTTTTTCACATAAGATTCTATGTAGTTTTAGAGATGATTTTATGAAAAAAAGAAATCTTAGCTATATAGATTTGCTAGAGATTTCCCCTTTTGAATTCACTTGGTATAATGCATATTTTCAAAAAGTATCTTTGATAAAAGAAGTCGCAATCGAGCCATTTTTTAAGATGTATCATACAAAAGCAGAATATATTTTAGATAGATTAAGTGGAAATAATATATCTAATCTAAAAAATGAATATTTAGGCTATATTTTAAATAGCAATTGGTCAAAAAATGAATTTAGATTTAAAAATAGAGGAATTTTTAGTAGAATTTTGTATTTATTTCTTACAAAATTCACTTAAAAGGCAAACTTCTTGAAAAAAATCATAAAAAAACTCTATAAAATCCGTTTTTTTTATATCATCATTAATCATCTTTATAATTTTTATATAACTTCAAAGATTCTAAATCCCTATATAAGAGGGTATAAGCTAAAGAGATTAGATGGAGAATTAAATTTTTTTATTGACAAGATTCTAAAAAAAGAGAATTTTGCACTTGTTAGAAATGCTGATGGTGAGCATGCAATAATGCTTGGTAGGTCTGTTGTAGCACAAGAAAAATGGGTATCACCAAATTATGTATCAAAGCTTGGAGTTAGTATTTATAATTCTCTTGATGTAGAAGATGACAAATTTTATTATGCTATTCCTTGTCCTTGTTGTGATAGAGAAGCTTATTATTGGTATAGCAGTAGAATAAAAAGCTCAAATATTACATTTTCAAATATATGGGTGAATTGCAATTTTAAATACTTCAAATCAAAATTTGAGCTTATTAAAAGAGATGCTGTTCTAATAGCAAATTTTTCTGCAAGTGGTGCAAAAATCGGGAATCTAAACATAATAAAACATTATGCTATCGATAATGATTGTATTAGTTTTTGGGAGAATCACGCAAGAGAGATGATAGATTCTATAAAAAGTGATTTTAAAGATAGTAGAGATTTGCTTTTTGTTGTGAGTGCAGGACCGATGAGCTCTCCTATTATAAAAGAGTTGTTTTTAGACAATCCAAATAATACTTATGTTGATTTTGGAAGTAGCATTGATAGCTATTACCACAAGGAAGTGACTCGTCCATATCAAGATAGGCACTCTATTTTTGGTAGTAGAAATTGCTATATGTATGAGGATTTTAATTGTGATGTAAGCGTAGTATTTACTTTATATAAGCGAGGTGATGTATTAAAAGAGCAAGTCAATGCCCTTTTAAATCAATCTATAAAGCCAAAAGAACTTATTTTATTTATTGATACTCCAAATAAAAAGGATTCTGATGTTATAGAAGAAGAGATTCCAAAAGATTTAGAATCTATCTTTGATAATATTATTAGAGTAAATTACAATGTAGGTGTTTGGGGAAGATTTGCTGGTGGATTGCTCTCAAAAAGTAAATATATTTGCTTTTTTGATGATGATACGATTCCAGCATATCGCTATTTAGAAAATTGTCATTATGAAACTTTAAAAAAAGATGGGCTTTATGGCGGTATTGGAATCTTATCAAATAGCTTAGATAAATATCCATTTGATTTAGCGCATCGCACTATTGGTTGGAATGATAATCCACCTTTTGCCCTAAGAAATAAAAAAACAATTAGAGTTGATTTTGCAGGGCATTGTTGGTTTTTGAAGAAAGACTATTTAGGTGCTATGTGGATTGGCTCAAATGAATTCTATAAACTTAATAATGTTGCAGAAGATGTTTATCTCTCTTTTGCACTAAAAAAATATCTAAATATCAATACTTATGTTCCACCGCATAATGATACATGCTTTTTTAGCTCTACCAAAGGGCATGAATATGGTAAAGATGAGAGTGCAATATCTACAAATAAAGCAAATTTATTGAAAATGAATGAAGCACTAAAGACACTAAAATATAAATACGGCATGAGAGAAGTTAGCTTTAGTTTTAAATGGTATTTGATATATCTAGGTAGAAGGATTGCAACAAAGATGATAAAAGATGAAAAAAAATTAGATTCTCTTAAAAATAAAATAAAATCAAAACTAAGAAAATAATATATCTAAAAAAGTGGAGGGAGGGT